>NZ_JAFLWD010000012.1:0-67060 GCF_017316105.1 Candidatus Enterococcus ikei | reverse complement strand
GAAAAATTGCTAAAATTTGATAGAATAAGAGTAATTTATAAAATAAAAAAAGAGGGCTTGGGAGAATGATAAGAGGAATTGGTATAGATATGGTGGAACTTCCCAGAATCGAAAAAATTATTGAGAATAAGTCTTCTTTTGTGCAACGAGTTCTCACTGATGATGAATATGTACTTTTTCAAGAATTATCGCATAAACGTCAAGTAGAATTTTTAGCAGGCCGCTTTGCTTGTAAAGAAGCTTTTTCTAAGGCATGGGGGACTGGCATTGGAAGTGTAGGGTTACGTGACGTTGAAATTTTGAAAGAAGAAAGCGGAGCGCCTAAAGTGACGAAATCGCCTCATGAGGGAAATGTATTTGTGTCTATTTCACACACAGATACCTTTGCTGTTGCCCAAATCATTTTAGAAGTAGACTGAATCAGAACTTGTTTTACCTATCGAATTTGAATAAAGGTTGAGATAAAAGCTGTTACACAGAGATTACTTGATTTTTTCAATGTAAGGAATGTAATGAACAGCTTTGACTTTTCTATTTTGGCCTAAAAAGAAAGAAGGACACATATGGTCGTAGGATGGCATCGCCCCACAAAGTTAGTGATCGATACACAGGCAATCAAAGAAAATGTTTACAATGAAGTAAAACGAATGCCGCAAGGAACAGAACTATTTGCTGTAGTAAAAGCCAATGGCTATGGTCATGGAGCTGTTCAAACAGCAAAAGCAGCTATTGAGGGTGGCGCTACTGGATTTTGTGTAGCAATCTTAGATGAAGCTATAGAACTAAGAGAAGCCGGTATTACAGAGCCGATACTGATTTTAAGTGTTGTCGATGTTTCGTACATAGACTTGCTGTTGCAATATGATCTGTCAGTGACGGTAGCAACACAAGAATGGCTGGAACAAGCAATTGAACGATTGAATCATATAGAAACACAATCACCACTAAAAATACATATAAAAGTTGATACTGGTATGGGACGAATTGGATTTACCACACCAGAAACCGTAAAACAAGCTGTTAAATTAACACAAGCAACAAAGACACTTATTTGGGAAGGGTTATTCACTCATTTTTCCACAGCCGATGAAAAAGATACACGCTATTTTGAAAAACAATCAGATCGTTTTCAAGCAGTATTATCTGCGCTTTTTGAATTACCTAAATATGTTCATGTAAGCAATAGTGCAACAGCACTTTGGCATCCAGATAATCCAGGGAATATGATTCGTTTTGGCATAGCGATGTATGGACTGAATCCGTCTGGACATGAGTTATCTGAAGTCTATCCTTTGAAGCCAGCTTTGAGTTTAGTATCGAAATTGATTCATGTGAAAGAACTCTCACCTGGCGAAGGAATTGGTTATGGCAACACGTATACAACAACAGAAAGTGAATGGATCGGTACTATACCAATCGGTTATGCAGATGGATGGTTGCGTCATTTACAAGGATTTTCAGTATTAGTAAATGGAAAAAAATGTGAAATCGTCGGTAGAATCTGTATGGATCAATGTATGATTCGATTGTCGGAAAAAGTAGCAGTAGGAACGCAAGTCACTATGATAGGACATGACCATGGAGAGAATATCACAATGCAAATGGTGGCAGATAAACTAGAGACGATCCACTATGAAGTGGCATGTACGTTTTCTGAACGTATGCCAAGGGAGTATAAATAGAACAGGAGGTTTCAAATGGTCAAAAGGGGTGACATATATTTTGCAGACTTATCCCCTGTTGTAGGATCAGAACAAGGGGGAGTACGTCCAGTACTAGTCATACAAAATAATTTAGGTAATCATTTTAGTCCAACCATCATCGTAGCAGCAATCACAGCGAAGATGGCGAAGCCAAAATTACCAACACATATAGGAATCAATTCAGAAGAAACTGGGATCGAACGTGATTCGGTTATTTTACTAGAACAGATTCGCACGATTGATAAAATACGTTTAAAAGAGAAAGTTTGCCATTTGAGTATAGATATCATGGACTCTGTTGATCGAGCATTAGGAGTCAGCGTAGGAATTTTAGAAGCAGAACTAGAGGAAGAAAATCTTGGTACATATCGTTAACGTATCAGGTCGTTATCAGCCAAAATAATAGAACATATTTTGTTTTTATCAGTGATAGATACAAAAATCAATTTACTGTAATGCTAAACCATAGGGAGTTACTATCTACTTATACATTGTTATTTATACTTATTAGAATTAAACAGTAAAAATACTGATATTGGGAAAAGAAAACAGACTATTTATACGAAATAATTGATTTCATCTGATTCAAATAATAAAAAAATAATAAATTATCGTAAAACCTCTATTGTTTTTATTGACTTTAAGCTTGTTTATAAAAAAAAGTTGGCAATAACGTGACGTAATGTTACAATAAACTATGTATAATTGGGTGGAAAGTGAATAACTTTCAAAAAAAACGATAAACACAGTGTTTTTTTATTACGGGATAAAGGAGTTTATATTTGATGACGATTTTTATGTTTGTATTGGTAGTAATACTGTTTCTTTTTTTCAGTTATCAGTTGTATGTTCGCTTCCAGCTGGAAAGCTTAGATTCTGATAGTCCAAAAATGAAACGAAAGATCAATTTTTATAAGTATCAAGAAAATAATCGATCACTTTTATTTTTGATGATGGCAGCAATTATTTTTTGTCTAATACTTTTTGGAATACTTTACAATCAAGATACTTTAAGAAAAGATAATAAAGATTTAGAGTTGAAAATAGAAGAGATTAAAGATGCCAGAGGGGGAGCTTCTTCTGGCGCTGAGATTGAAAGCTATAAAGAAAATTCATTAAAATTAACTGAATTCCCTTGGAAAAAAGTAGTAGAAAGTCGAGATGCCCAAGCGTTAGATAACTATGAACTTCAGCTATTAAGAGATTGGCAGCCCTTTTTTGGCGAAGCAAATGTGGCAATCATGATCAGTCAAAAAACGGAAACATTAACAGTTTCAGTTTTTCCAACATCACTAACATTTAATGATTTTCAAACGGCTGAAAAAAACATTGAAACATTTATTAAGGAATTACAGCCAGTAAAAGAAATCACAATGATTGATTTTAACTTTACATATCGAGATAAAACAAACAAGCTGTCTAAACAATCGTTCGTTTATGCAAGAGAATCGAAAGAGGCTAACTTAGAAAGCGTAAAACTAGACAAATAGAGTAGAGAAATAAAAGACGGGGTGTAAAACGTATGGCAAAGAGACGGTTAATTAAAAAAATTAACGAAGTTTCCGAAGAAGAGTTATCACAAGAAGTAGATTTCAATTCGGAAAGTGAGCAGCAGCCAGCTGCAGTGACAACAACGAGCAATAATACTTTGTTGGCAGAACAAGAACAAGAGATTACACGATTAAGAGAATTGATCGAAGAATACAGATTACAAGAATCTGAATTTGAACAAAATAAAGAAGAAAATTTCCGTTTATCTCAACAAAATAAACAATTAGTGCTTAAAGTGGAAAGTAATCAAGATGAGCTTGAACTGTTGAAAGTCACAAACGATGAACTGGCAACACAACTTAACCAAAAAGAAACAGAACTTTTGGAATTAGAAGATGCGCATGAACCTGTTGATTCAACAGAAGAAATCGATCAACTAAAAACACAAATAGAAGAATTGAAAAAAGTAAATAGTAGTGGACAAGAACAAATTGCTTCTTTAGAAAAAGCTCTTGTTGAAAAAGACAAAGCATTGGAAACACAAATTCTTGAAAAAGAAAAAGAAATACAACAATTACAAGCAGATCTAGCAGCCCGAGGAAATATCGGAGAAAAACAAGAAGCATTGGAGACGGTGAAGATGGAATTAGAATCATTGAATGAAAAACTTCAAACTACTAATAAAGAAAATCAAGAGTTAACACAAAAACTTGCTGATCTTCAAGAACAAATGCACCAATTACAACAAGAAAACCAAGAACTAAAAGACAAAGAAATCACGCTATCAACAAGTAGTGATATTTCAGTTGATAACAGTCGCGTGGAAGAACTTAAAAAAGAATTGGAAACAGTACTAAAAGATAAAAGCGAATTAGAAGCAAATCTAGGTCGTATCCAAGGGTTGAATGATAAATATTCTATTCAAAAAAATGTATTTGAATCTGAATTAGCTGGTTTAAGAAGTATCTATAAAGAAAAAGAAGAAGAACTAGAAAACTTAAATGCTGAACTAGAAACAATGCGCAGCATGTCTGCTACAGGGGAAGCTACAGGAAATCAATTAGCTGAACTACTACAAGCAAAACAACAAATCAATGATTTATTATTGAAAAACCAATCTTTACAAGAAGAAGCTTTGAAATCACAACAAGAAATCGGTGAAGTAATGGTTTCTGCTAAGAAAGAAGCAAACCGTATCATTAGCGAAGCACAAGTTGAAGCGAAACACATGGTCAACTCTGCTGAACTTGAAATGCTAAATATCGGAAATCGTGCGAAAAATATCTCTAACGAAGTAGAAGAGTCTAAGAATGAAGTAATGACGATCTATCGTGAGTTAGAAGAACGCTTAAACAAATTATCACGTTTGGATAAATCAGGAAACTAATTATTGTAAGACGTGAATGAAGGGAAGAACAATATGAAAAATCGAATCAATAAAAAATACCCTATACTGTTGATTTTTTCTACAATATTGTTTAGTACTGCGATTTACTTTATGTCTGGTTCATTGGTTTTAGGTGCATCAGCTGGAGGTTCATGGACCCCAGAAACAGCTGGTGATGGAGTTTCGATACCTGCTCCTGTAGACGGTGCACAGTCACAAACGACTGACAATGCCACTGCGACTGCTGAAAGTAAACAAAATGAAGAGCCTAAAGAAGTCTATGTTGTCAAAGGTGGACAGACATTATGGGAAATCGCTCAGGATTCAGGAGTATCGGTCCAAACATTAATGAATAAAAATCAGCTTGGCAATAGCTTTATCATTGAAGGTCAAGAATTAGTATTGGATAAATAAGAAAAGTTAGTGAGAAGTTAAATCAAAAAGGTTTCGGCTATCATGACTAAATGTTATCAAATTAGGTGAGTGGAGCAAAACTTTTAAAAGTTTTGTTCCACTCACTTTTTTCAATGAATCAGTAAGAATGAAAATATAGTGAGAATACTTTGCTAGGAAAATGAGTAAAACAGCCAGTTTAAATCATAATCGATATACATAGTTTCAATCTTGTCATGATGAAATAAACGCTACGCAGTGCTTCTTTACTTTAGGTCGTTTATATATGGAAAAAGATGCGACAGTCTGTTATTCTTAAACTAGAGCATAAACGGTATGATTGAGGTGTATCATGGATGAAATCAAAGAACGTTTTGAACGCTTAAAACGTCAATTAAAAAGGAAGTTTAATAAAGGGAAGCAATCAAAAAATAAAAATACTAGCAAGAATAAAAGGCCGCAACAGCCAAGACCTAAAAAGAAACGTCCTCACCCGAAAGAACGTCTGGGTTCACTAAGAGAAGAATCTGTAATGAAACCAAGACCTAAGAATAGGGAAGAACTTGTTAGTAATTCAGCGCCGATCAGTAAAAAGAAAAAAAAGAAAAAATTAACAAAAGAAGAAGTTGAAAAAAGAAAAAAGAAAAGACGAAAAGAGAATATTATTGAAATCGTAAAGTTTATGTTTCCAGTAGTTTTATTTGCATTGTTTGTCTTTTTCTTTATCTTGAATACTTCTCCTCATATGGTGGACGGAGACTCGATGAAGCCGACACTACTCAATGGAGATCGAGTGATAGTGCGTCGCACAAAAGAACCAAAAAGATATGAGATCATTACATTTAAACCACCTGTAAAAAGTGAGTTTCAGTATGTAAAACGGATCATTGCTATGCCAGGAGACTTAGTATGGACTGAAGGAAATGATTTATTTATCAATCATCAGGCAGAATCGTTGCCAAAAGTTTCAGAATTCTCCGCAGCTAGTGAATTACCGGATGGAACAATCAAAATAAATGTGTCTGAAGATTGTTTGGAACAAATGTCACAACTGAAAAAAATTCCTAAAGGGCATTATTTTGTATTAGGAGATAATCGAAATAATTCAAGTGACAGTAGAGCTTTTGGATTAGTTGATGGTCAGGCGATCGAAGGGGTTGTTTCGTTTAGATTTGCTCCGTTTGATGATATCGGATGGATAAAATAAAAAAACGATAAAATTTTATCGTTTTTTTTATTTTATCTAAATGAATGCAAGTGTTTTGAATTTTGTTATAATTATAAAAATAAAAACAAAATAAAATTAGAATTTGTGGTATGATATACATATAATAATTCTCATTAAATTTAGTAGACATAGAGAAAACAGAGAACAACGAGGACGTATTCTCTGTTATAATTTCAGTTAGTGATAAATGGAACAAGCGATTTGTTATCGTTTATCAATTAGACGAATAATCAAATTTTCAATTTCAGCCATATCATAACTATTACCAATATCTGAAAAAATATAGATCAGTTCTTGTTTCTCAGCAATCATATCACTATAAATATTTGAAAGCAGTATATCGTAATGACTATCTTCTTTGAACGCTTCGGCTTTAATTGGATATTTGTGGCCTAAAATATTTGTTAGATGCTGAATCACTAAATCACCGACGAAGGGATTTAATGAATGATAGACACCAATCGCAATTTTTTCTTCATTCAATTCAGCAATGTGATTTAAAATGATCGTATAGTGGATTTCAGTGAATTTATTTTTATAACTGCCTTTTTCACCATCTTGATCAAACTTTTTAGTCGCAATATCCATCAGTTCAAAAACTTCATTACCAGAAAATGGATGACGATGAGCGTTGACGATCGATTTAATCGTCCAACTATCGAACGGTAAGATGAAACCATCAAAGTAATAAAGCTGAGAATGCAGCTGAAACAATAAATTTTCAATGTATAACAAACGAGCTGAAGAAGCGTAGCTGGATAAATAGCCTTGCTGTTTTAGATATTTTAAGATAACTTTATTCATATAGTTTAAATAAGAACTTTCTCTACGCTGTTTTTCAGCCAATCTAAATGCAAAAAATGAATTAGGCGAAAAATTATGCATAGAACAAAAGAAATCATAAAACATGTAGGCTTCGTAAATAGTATATGGACGGTCGATTTTTTTCATATATGTATGTAAGGCTAAATTAATCTCTTCAAACAACGGTCGATCGGGATAATCATAGTTAGGACTGATGACTGGGTTGTAATCTGCAGTCAGTCGGCGGAAAGAAATTTTCATCCACAGCTTAATTTGCAATACTTCAGTTGGATCGAAAGACAGATTAAGAGACTCTTTCAAAATATCTACAAAACCTAGATATTGATTAGCAGTTTCTTTTTCCAGATTAGACTTATCTTCAAAAAGAAACCAAAAGAAATTAAAGAAGAAATAACGAATCTGTTTTTCTTCACCGACTAGTTTTCCACGCTTGATTTGCAGTCGGAATTCTTTGAGAAGTTCATTTAATTCCGTAATCTTGCGATAATAAGTCGCAGAACTAATCGCATAATTCAGTTGAAAATAATCACAAGTTAATTCACCTTTGTTGAACAATTGATTGACCATCTGAAATTTAATGGATTTTTCTAAAAAAAGAACAACAACTTTCTTTAATGGGAAAGTTAGGTGTTTTTTCAAAGAAATATTCTCCCCTTGCAAAGTTATTTCAACTTCTTCATCTAAGTTGTTTTCTTCAAGAAAGCTTTGTAGAAAAGATAAATATTCATTCAAAGTTGGTAAGCTGATTCTAAATTCACTAACTAACTCATTTTTTGTTGCACTGCCTTGATTGTTGTATAAAAATAATAATATATCATTCATATAATCAAAGGGCTTTTCTAAAAAATCTCGTTTAAGCATAATAGACACCTCACTTTAAGCATACTTGATTCGTGAGAAAATGGCAATACGGAACTTATAAAAAGAAATTTTCTACTTATTATTATTTTAAAATAATGATATTTTATATATAATGGAACAGAATGTTATTGTTATTTTGTATTTATAAAATTATAGCGATGACTTATTTGATTGAAGGGAGAGGAACCTTGGTGAAAGTGGTAATTATCGGGGCCTCACATGGAGGGCTTCAAGCAGCACTGACGTTAAAAAAGTTAAATTCTCGAACTGAGGTTCTTCTAGTCGAAAAAAGAAGTGAGGTTAGCTTTGTTTCAAGTGGAATCGTTTTGAAGATGAATCAAATGGTCGATGAATTAAACAAAGTGAGATATATAACATCAGAAGAATTAGATGATAAAGGCGTGGATGTGTTACTTAACGCAACAGTTACTGCGATAAATCCAAAGAAAAAAATAATCATTTATGAAGATATTCAAGGGAAATATTATGAAGTAAGCTATGATAAGTTGATTCTTGCAACAGGATCAAATCAATTTTCAACAAATATAACACTACCAAGTAAAGACAAAGTAACTGTTTTTAAGAGCTATTCTAGTTCTGTAGAAGTGTTGGGAAAACTAGAAAAAGCCAAATCAATCTCTATTATCGGTGGTGGGTACATCGGCGTAGAGTTGTGTGATGCATTAAAAGGACAAGGAAAAGAGGTTCATTTGATTGAAAGTGCAGATTCTGTACTTTTCCGTTATTTAGGGAAAGAAATTTCGTCAATCATCGAACAAAAAATAAAAGATTCTGGTGCGTTTCTTCATCTGAACGAAAGTGTTATTGGATTTTCAGATATTGATGAAGAGATGTTTATAACAAAAACAACCAATGAAGAAATCAGAAATGATTACGTGATCGTGGCAGTGAATGCACGTCCAGATACATCTTTGGTGAAAGACTTTTTAGATTTAAATACAAACGGAACGATTCGTGTTAATGAACAAATGCAGACAAGTGATCCAGATATTTTTGCTTTGGGAGACGTTATTTCTTATCCTGTACGCAACAGTTACCGTAAATCATTTATTCCTTTAGTGAATAATGTTGTAAGAAGCGCCACGGTTGCAGCGATGAATGTGTTGGGACATTCTATGAAATATAACATGACGCAAAAAACGACGGCGACTAAAATTTTCGACAGTTATGTGGCTAGTACTGGTTTAACAGAAGAGGAAGCTAAGTTTGAAGGTATTGAAGTAGAAGGGATTTTTTTAACATTACCATGTCAACTACCTTACCTTGAATTACAAGAAGATGTGCATATCAAATTAGTTTTTGAAAAAGGATCACACAAATTGATTGGTGGGCAATTAATGTCTGAAAAAGATATTACTCAATCGATCAATACATTATCTTTAGCAATTGATAAGGAAACGACGCTGGAAGAATTAGTTACAATGGATTTTTACTTTAATCCGGCAATCAATCAGCCGATGGGGATCATCAGTCGGGCGGCGTATGATTTTTTGATTGAGAAATATAAAGTATAGACGGCTTATTGTTTTGATAAGGTGGATTATCAGATGAAAACGCGAATGATATTCTATTACTATGTCAAAAATCAGTGAAATACTCATATTTTATTTCTGCTATTTTTTTATATAATTTTCATTTTTTTGATAAATGCAAATTACTACTACTTATTCTTATTAAAGCTTATAATAGAATAAAATCTCTAGGGGGCATAGCCGATGAAAGCAGAAGAAAAGCAATTTTATGACTTCATAATGGATCGAACAAAAGCAGACCATCAAGATGACATGAAACATTTGCTGGCAGAATTGATGGAGAGAAGATCAACGGATAAGCTTGATAAGATGTATCTTATGAGCGTGGTTCCTAGAGCACTTTCTTATTTAAATCCTGATTCAGTAAATGAAGTGAAAAAAGTAGTATCAGATTTTTCAGCAAAACTATAAGTAAAAAAATAAAGGCAAGCTGATTCATTCGGATGAGTTTGTCTTTTTTGAGGTGCCGGGAAGTATTAACTGAAAAAGCAAAAGCAACAATTGAAGTTTAGAAATAAACACATGAAGAAAATCTCTACGACAATTCAAGAAACCTGTCGTAGAAATGGACAAAAATAGGAATTTTCATTTGTTATTGATAAAAAAATTATGCTAAAGTATATCAGTCATTAAAAAGAGTAGGTGAGCAGGATGAAACACATAAAAAATACATTGAAGTTATTTAAATTAGATTGGCAACGGATTTTTAAAAACCCGATCGCTACATTTTTGATTATTGCACTGATGATCATTCCATCACTTTATGCATGGTTCAATATCAAAGCATTGTGGGATCCATACGCAAATACAGGAGAACTGCCGATTGCCGTATACAGCGACGACAAAGCTGCGACTTTCAAAGATAAAGAAGTCAATATTGGTGATGAGGTCTTGAAAAACCTTCATAAAAATAAGCAGTTAGGCTGGAAATTTGTTGATTCAAAAGAAGAATTGGATAAAGGGGTCAAATCCGGTAAGTATTATGCCGGGATTTATTTACCAAAAGATTTCTCTAAAGATCTATTGAGCTTTACAACAGGAGAAATTACTAAACCAAAAATAGACTATTCGATCAATGAGAAAATCAATGCAATCGCACCAAAAATTGCAGACAAAGGCGCATCATCATTACAAGCCCAAATCACAGATCAATTTATCAAAACCGCCAGTAGCACGTTAGTTGGAGTGTTTAATGATATTGGGTACAATTTAGATTCTAATTTAGTCAGCATCACCAAAGTAAAGAACATGATTCTTTCAACCGATGAAAATATTGATCAAATCGATAAGTACACGCAAGAGGTTGTTGCTCTCCATGGAAAAATGCCGGAGCTGAAAACAAAGTTAGCTAAAGCAAATGAATTTGTGGATTATTTACCCCAAGTCGATGCTTTAGGTACAAAACTAGTTGATCTAAATGATAAGATGCCGACGATCAAAGAACAGGCAAAAGTTATTTTAACCTTGCAGGAGAAAATTCCAGAGATTCAAAATGCTGGTAAACAATTAGCGATGATCGATGAAGATTTTGCTTCAGTGGAACAAACGATGAATGAAGGAATCAATGAAGCCAAACAAGGATTGACGATTATTCAAGGTGTTCAAAACGCATTACCAGAAATCCAAAAGCTAGGTGATCAAGCGGATAGTTTAGCTACGGCAACATCTGAAGGAGCGGCTAAATTGCAAGAAGCTTTACCTGGTATTACAAGTAGTATGAAAGTAACCTTACAAGCAATCCAAACGATCAGTTCAAGTGTGGCTTCGGTTGTTGAGCAACTGCGGGACAATCGTTTGACACCGGCTGAACGTGAAGTGTTAAAACAAGAGCTATCAGAAAGCTTAGGTCGTCAACAAGTGGTCATTCAGCAATTGATTCAAACACTGACACAAATTCAAGAATCAGCGGGAAATCAAGACCTGCAACCGACGATTGACAAATTAAATACAGTTAACAGCATGATTTCAGTATTAAAAAATAAAGTGGATAGTCTAGATGTAAATGCGATCACTGATGCTGATCTCCAAGCTATTCAAGATGAAGCAAATCAAATTGCAGCAACTGCTGGAAGCATTGATGTTGATGCTGTATCAACGATGGTCAATAATATCTTAACGAAATTAATTGCGACGGTCTCTACTGCTCAAGGTCTTCTTAACCAAGCGAAACAAATTGATTTCGCCGCGTTATTGAGTTCAACAGAAACGACAGTAGCCAATGCAATCGGCATCTTGGAAAAATACCAAGCGGAACTCCCTGCAATCAAACAGGAGCTCCATGATGCAAATGTTTTATTGAATGGTCATATGGATACAATCGTAAACGGCATCAATAAAGGAGCCGAATTATACAACAATGAATTACCAGTTATCGAAGAAAAACTTGGATTAGCCGCAGCTTTTATCAAAAATGACTATCCAGGAATCAAAGAAAATATTACCGATACATTAAAAACAGTCAATGAAAAAATGCCAGATCTTGAAGCTGCTTTGGATAAAGCCAATGACTTAATTCAAAATGATTGGCCAAATATCAAAACTGGGCTTCATAAGGCCGCTGACGCGATCCGTAAAGGTGAAAAGGATGTCGACCTTGGGCAAGTGATAAAACTGCTTAAACTTGATGCTAACGCTGAAAGTGACTTCTTCACTAAACCCGTTGAAGTTTCAGAAAATAAAATTTATCCGATTGCCAACAATGGATCAGCAAGTACCCCATTTTACACAGCACTTTGTTTATGGGTCGGCGCAGTTTTATTTTCAAGTGTTGCAACAACTGATTTTTATTTAGATGAAAAAGACCGTGGCAAATATTCTAAACGAGAACAATTTTCTGCACGAATGATGACATTCTTAGTAATGGGCTTAGCACAAGCCTTGATCGTTACTTTAGGAAATTATTTTCTTTTAGGAGTAGATGTGAGACAACCAGTTTATAGTGTTTTATTTGCTTTATTGATTGGCTTTGCATTTATGATGATGGTTTATGTATTGGTCGGACTGTTCGGGAATGTCGGAAAAGGTGCTGCGATTATTATCTTAGTGCTCTCTATTTCTGGCGGTGGGGGAAATTATCCAATCCAAGTTTCCGGGAAGTTCTTCCAATTTATCAATCCATTTTTACCATTTACTCATGCCGTTAATTTATTGAGAGAATCCGCTGGGGGAATTTACTGGCCTAATGCTTGGAAGGCGATCATAATTTTGTTAAGCATCTCAATTGTCTTCTGTGTATTAGGGATCTTCTTGTATCCTTATATTGAAGAAAAAACGAAAAAATTGGCGAAGGTTTCCCATGAGAGCCATATTTTCCATTAAAGATATGTAGCTATCAAAAAAGATTGAAATAAACCGACAGCGGTTATGTTTCAATCTTTTTTTGAGTAAGTGATAATCATAGCTTTCAAGGTGTCCCTAACAAAAAAACAAAGAACTCCAATCAATCAAATTGGGGCTTTCTAAACAATAAAAAGTCACTAATAAAGCTACATTTTTCTATACAAATTTGTAAAATCATTTTATAGTCTTAAGATATGCTAAAAACGAGGTAGGGGTTATTATGATAAATTTTTTAATTGATCGTTTTGAAAAAAGACAACAAAAAAGTTCAGATATTCGAACAGCATTTGGTATTTTTGCCGGAATCATCGGTCTATTGTCCAATATGCTGCTTTTTGTAGGTAAACTATTGATTGGACTGGTTTCTGGTAGTGTATCAATCATGGCAGATGCGATGAATAACTTATCAGATACAGTATCATCAGTTCTAACATTAGTTGGTTTTTATATTTCTGGGAAACCGGCAGATAAAGAACATCCATATGGTCATGAACGTTTTGAATATATCAGCGGCATGTTAGTTTCGTTATTGATTACCTTTGTCGGCTTTCAATTTTTTATGACATCTATCGATCGAATCAGAGATCCGCAAAGCATTAAGGTGACACCTGTGATTTTGATCGTGCTATTATTGTCTATTTTGATTAAGGTTTGGCAAAGTGTTTTTTACCAACGAGTTGCTAAAAAAATTGATTCTAATACCTTGGTCGCAACAGCAAAAGATAGTTTAAATGATGTATTTACGACCATTGCTGTATTGGTTTCAGCAACAATTGAAGGTCTTACTGGACTTAAAATCGATGGTTGGGTTGGGCTATTGATTGCATGCTATATTATTTTTAGTGGGTTGCAATTGATTCGTGAATTTGTGAATGAGCTGATGGGGTTACGTCCTGATCAAGAGGCTATCGATGAAATGAAGCTATATTTATCATCTGTTCCAGATATTGTCGGCTATCATGATTTACTGATTCATCAATATGGGCCAAACAAAACATTTGCTTCGGTTCATATTGAAATCGATGATCGTTGGGACTTAACCCAAGCGCATGAAACGATTGATGAAATCGAAAGGAAATTTAAAGAACAGTTGGGTGTTGATCTTGTCTGTCACATTGATCCAGTCAACTTACATGATCAAAGACAACAGTTTATTCATCAAGAGTTGAAAAAGATAATCAAAGCAATCAACAGTGAGTTAAAAGGGCATGATATTCGTTTGGTAGATCATGGTGGCAAGCCACGGATATTATTTGATTTAGTCGTTCCAAATCATTTTAAGGCAACGGATCAAGAATTAAAGATCCGTATCCAAGAACAGGTTTATAGAAAAATTGGTGATTATATAGTAGAAGTGACATTTGATCACAATTATCTCCTTTGAATATATCAAAAATGATAAAAAAACAGTATGAATTAATTCGATTTTCTCAAAAATATTTATAAAAATAGCTGTTTTAACTAAAAAAATGAAAAAATCTATCTCCGTAACATGGTACCATAGGTATGAATTGTTAGGAGGAATTAAAAAGATGGATTTGAATGTATTAGTTATTCTCTATTTTATGGTTGTTGTGATTGTTGTTTTAACGCTCGTTATCGTAAGAGATAAACAATTTTTACGGAATTTATTGACTAAAAAGGACATACAGCTGGAAGAAATCACAGATTTAAAACTGAAGGAAGTCCGTTTAAAACATATAATAAAAATGCAAGATGAAACCATTTCTCATATGTTGATATCAAATCCGCAATACTCTAAACCGCTAGAGTATTCAAAAAGCTATTCGCTGCAAGAGCCGGAATTAGCCGTTCAAGAGTGGCATTTGGATGAATTTGAGAGTATGAATCAGGAGTATTACCAAGTATAGGAAAATAGAAACCACTAGGAAATGTGAGTATACATTATCTTAGTGGTTTTTGTTTTTCTCATATGTCAACCTATATACTAAAGATAAAAAAGAAGAAGTTAAATAGAGCGTAATTAATCCTACTTGGTATAACTGGCTTGAAATGTGATTCCGTTTTTACAAGCGACTGTTCTATATAAAACAGTGACTATAAAAGAGGAAATGCGAAATGTTTTTTTTGTAAGAACAATCTTGATAGAATGAAGAAAATCACTGGTCTAAGAATTTCTTTAATAGATAAAGAGGAAGAGATGGATATTTCAATAGTTTATCAGGTAAATAATTGACAATCTTAAATTAGAAGCGTAGCATATGTGATTGTTTGCGGAAAAAACAATTTTTTTCTGAAAATAGAAAAGAAAAAATCAGAGAAGGAGAGAGAAAAAAGTGGACTATTTAAAACGATTGTTTATCGGAAAACCGCTAAAATCTGCTGAAAACGATGAGCATAAATTAAGCCGATTTGCAGCGCTTGCGTTGTTATCATCAGATGCGCTATCCTCAATTGCTTATGGGACAGAACAGATCGTTGTCGTACTCGTTACTTTATCTGCTGCTGCTATTTGGTACTCGTTACCTATTGCTGCGTTTGTTATTATTTTACTTATTTCATTAACGTTATCGTATCGACAAATCATTCATGCCTATCCTCATGGCGGCGGAGCATATGTAGTCAGTAGTGAAAACTTAGGTAAAAACGCTGGTTTGATTGCCGGCGGCTCACTTTTAGTTGATTATATGCTAACTGTTGCGGTTTCTGTTTCTGCTGGGGCTGAGGCAATCATTTCAGCGGTGCCGGCTTTATATGGTCACCAAGTGGCTATTTCAATTGGGATTGTTTTACTAATTATGTTGATGAATCTGCGAGGGTTAAGAGAATCCGCCGGTTTTTTGATGTTTCCTGTGTATAGCTTTATTGCAGTGATCACCTTACTGATTGCTACAGGTTTATTCAAAATCATTACTGGATCCGTTCCTCTTCATGCAACAGCGATACCGGGAACTGTGGTGCCAGGAATCACGATTGCATTGATTTTACGAGCATTTTCTTCTGGTTCTTCGTCATTGACAGGTGTTGAAGCAATCAGTAATGCGGTACCTTTTTTCAAAAAGCCTAGAGCAAAAAATGCTGCTGGAACCTTAGCTTTGATGGCTGGTATTTTGGGATTCTTTTTTGTCGGAATCACGTTTATCAACTATTGGTATGGAATCGTGCCTCAAACAGAAGTAACTGTACTGGCTCAAATCGGAAAAGCAGTTTTTGGTCAAAACATTCTTTATTATGTGCTGCAATTTACGACAGCTTTGATTTTGGCAGTAGCTGCGAATACAGGTTTTTCGGCTTTTCCGGTGCTAGCATACAATTTAGCAAAAGATAAATTCATGCCTCATATGTACATGGATCGTGGTGATCGTTTAGGCTATTCTAACGGGATCTTGACATTGGCTGCAGGTTCAGTAGTTTTATTGATGATTTTCCAAGGTTCAACAGAACGATTGATTCCACTTTATTCGATAGGTGTATTTATTCCGTTTGCATTATCTCAAACAGGGATGGTTATCAAATGGCGTAAAGAGACTAAAAAATGGTTGTCGAAATCGATTGCTAATATTGTTGGAGCGTTTATATCATATGCAATTATCATTATTTTATTCGTATATCGTTTAGGAGATATTTGGCCATTTTTTATTATCATGCCGATTTTGATTTTTATTTTCTACAGTATTCATGCTCATTATAAAAACGTGGCTGAACAACTGCGCTTGGAAGAAACGGTGCAGCAGCAGGAATTTTACGGAAATACGGTGATTGTCTTAGTGGGAAATGCCACGCAAGCCAATGTTGGGGCAGTTAATTATGCTCGTTCGATCGGTGATTACGTGGTTGCCATGCATGTCTCGCTTGATGAAAATGTTGATAAAGAGAAAGAAATCGAAGCAGAGTTTAAAAAACACTTTCCCGATGTTCGTTTTTCCGTTGTTCATTCATCTTATCGATCCATCACGAATCCAATTCTTCGATATGTCGATTTGATGAGTAAAAATTCAGCGAAACGAAATTATACGACAACTGTTTTGATTCCGCAATTTGTCCCTAATCGTCGCTGGCAAAATATTTTGCATAATCAAACAAGTTTACGTTTGCGCCTACGTTTATCTTGGCGAGAAAATATTGTTGTTGCGACCTATAGTTATCATTTGAAGAAGTAATAAACAGCAAATAAAAAAACTTAGCTACTATTATGCATTGAGTATGCAGTAAAAGTAGTTAAGTTTTTTTTATTATTTAATTTGTTGAATGTTTACTCGCTGGATCTAATCGGCGTTCGATCATGCCTAATACCCAGTCTGTAATGATTGCCATCAATGCTGTTGGTAAAGCACCAACAAGAATGATCGCTGTACCATCTGTGGCATTGGTTCCACGGATAATAATATCACCAAGACCGCCGGCGCCCACAAACGCACCAATGGCAGTGATTCCGATCGCCACAACTAAAGCATTGCGGATACCTGCCATGATCACAGATACTGAAAGCGGCAATTCTACCATGTAAAGGAGTTGCCATTTTGTCATGCCCATTCCTTTACCTACATCTAAAATATTCCGATCGACTTGAATCATACCAGTATAAGTATTTTTGATGATTGGTAAAAGTGAATAAAGAAAGACAGTGACAATAACGGTGTTTACTCCAAGACCAAGACCGAGCATTAAAATTGAAAGCATTGCTAGAGAAGGGACCGTTTGGATCAAATTTGCGATACTCACGACCCAACCAGCCATTTTTCTTCTACGAGCAATGAAAATGCCTATCGGTATTCCAATGATTGCGGCAAATAATACACCATAAATGGAAATCAGAAAATGTCGGACAAACTGGCTCAATACATAGCTGCCGTTTTGTTCAAAGTAATAGAAAAACTGCTGCAGCAAATTCATATCTTGTAAATTTTGCATTATTTCCCACCTCCTTCATTTTCAAAGAAATGGTGTTCTTGTAAGAAGGTCTCAGCTACTGTTTCAGGTTCCATCAAGTCATTATCGGCTTGATAGTTTAACTTTTGCATGGTTTCTGTAGAAATTTTTCCTGATAGTTTAGCTAGAACATCTTTTAATTCAGGATGTTTTTTTAGGATTTCATCAGTTGCAACAGCACAGGCGTCATAAGGTGGGAAGAAGTGAAGATCATCTTCTAAAATCACTAAATCATAACTGCCGATACGGCCATCTGTGGAATAACCTAAAACGACATCCATCTTATTAGCTGCAACTGCATCATATACTAACCCAATTTGCATCGGGAAGACTCGTTTGAAATCAAATCCGTATGTTTCTGTGAAACCTTTATACCCATCACCTTTTCGATCGATCCAAGAGGTATCTACACCTGCAGTCAATTGATCACCGACTTTTTTTAAATCGCTGATTGTTTTTAAATTATACTTTTTGGCAGTTTCTTGAGTGACCATAAAAGCATAGGTATTAGCAAAACCATAAGAGTTGAACCATTTTTGCTGGAATCGTTTGTCAAACTCTGATTGTACAACAGCAAAGGCTTTTTTAGGATCTTTGATCGGCTCCATATTTAAGGTAGTCGTCAAATCGGTCCCAGTATAACGTGCAGCCGAAATTTGAGCATCGCCATTCATCATTGCTTGATGGTTAATGGTTGTTGTCGCTAAATTATTGATGATCGTAGTTTTTTCATCTGTATAATGTTCGATCATCCCGGCAACTAAACTTGCTAATATTTGTGCTTCAGAGGTAATTCCTCCTGTTATCGCAATGGTAGAATCATCTGAGTTTGAAGATAATCCTGGCAAGGAACAACTGGATAATAATAAAATACTGCTAAATGCAATAAGTAATAATTGTAATTTTCGTTTCATTATTCTGCCTCCCTTAGCGCTTTAGGAGTTAATTTTTTCTCTAACAAACCAAGTAACAGGTCTGCAGCTAGGGCTAAAATAGTGACAGGAATGGTTCCAGCAAAGATCAAATCTGGTTGATAATTGTTTAATCCGCTGAAAATAAAGTCTCCAAGACCGCCAGCACCAATATAAGAAGCTAATGTTGCCCAAGCAATCACATAAACGGCAGCTAGTCGAATCCCAGCCATGATCGTCGGCATAGCAATCGGCAGTTCAACCATAAAAATCGATTGTAAATTTGTCATGCCCATCCCTTTGGCAGCGTCTTTATAATCCGAGCTGACTTCTTTGATACCAATATACGTATTTCGTAAAATAGGGAGCAGTGAATAAATAAACAGTGCGATAATTGCTGGAATTTTTCCAACACCAAAGATTGGGATCATCAACGCAAGTAAGGCTAATGAAGGGACGGTTTGTAAAGCACTAGTCAAACCAATAATGATTGCAGCTGTTTTTTTAGTTCTTGTTAATAATATCCCGATCGGGACTGCAAATAAAATTCCTAAAATAAGCGCGATACCTGAGATAAAAATGTGTTCACCTATTTTAGTGACAAGTTCATTTCCTCGTTCTAAAAGAAACTGATTCATTTTTTTACACCTCCGCTTGAGGTTGTTTGACATCAGTTGTTTCTGGTTCACTTGGAGTTGGTGCTTCTTCTGACTCTTCTTCACCCCAAATTACATCATAAACGATATCTACCAATGATGCTCGAGTTAAGATACCAACGACTTTTTGTTGATCGTCTACCACAGGAACATATTTTAATCCGCGTTTTAAGATTCTTTGTAGCGTATCTCGCAATAAAGAAGATTTTTTTACAAAGAATACTTTTGGATTCATGATATCACTAACACTTGTAGCGGTATTTCTGCGTCGGTCAAGTGTTTCAACGTCGATAAAGCCTTTTAAGACCCCTGATCCGTCAACCACTAACAATGTATCAACACGTTTTTCTCTCATCAGTTTGATGGCTTCGGATAAAGATTTTTCCGGTGTGATCGTGATTGCGTTGTTCAGCATAACTTCACCCACAGTGGTAATATCCGGTTTCGCTTGGATCAAACGGTCTTCGCCAATCAGCTCCTCCACGAATTCATTAACTGGATTACGAAGAATATTATCCGGTGTATCAAATTGAATAACTTTCCCTTCACTCATGATCGCAATTCGATTTGCTAATTTTAGCGCTTCATCCATATCATGGGTTACAAACACGATCGTTTTTCCTAAACGTTCTTGCAGATCTTTGACCAAATCTTGCAGAGAGTCTCTGGTGATCGGGTCTAATGCGCCGAAAGGTTCATCCATCAAGATGATATCTTGATTCGCAGCTAGCGCTCTGACAACACCGATTCGTTGTTGTTGACCGCCGGAAAGTTCGTTTGGATAACGATCTAGCATTTCTCTAGGTAACTCAACTAGATCGATCATTTTTTCTGCAATTTTATTCCGTTCTTCTAAATCAACTTTTAAGAGCTTAGGCACAAGTACGATATTTTCTCTGATTGTCATGTGCGGCATTAAACCGATATTTTGAATGACATAACCAATTTTTCTGCGTAGTTCTACTGGATTGATCGTTAAGATATCTTCTCCATTGATCAAAATCTTTCCTTTTGATGGATCAGTCATCCGATTGATCATTCGCATAGAAGTTGTTTTCCCACTGCCACTGGTTCCGATAAAGCAGATAAATTCACCTTTATCAAAAGACAGATTGATGTCATCTACAGCGATTTTACCGCCTTTGTAAATTTTTGAAACATGTTGAAATTCGATCAACTTTCTCACCCCAAATTCTTTTTTCTGGTTTTTACTTCCCAATCAAATTTGTCAGAAAATAAATCATATAAAATACTATTACGGTCATTTTATGCTATTTATTTCAGAACAGATTGGTTTTATCTGTGTTTCTAAAAAAACATTTCTATTACTAGTATGCTACAAAACAGCGATTTGGACAAATCTTTAATATTTTTATATGAGAAAAAGTTTGAAAAAATTATATTTAATAGTAAACAAACTAAAAATTGTTCTTAACAAATCAAAATCTCTGCGATTAACTTATAGGAAAATAGATAACGAGTGGTAGATTAACTATTATTCTATTGACAATAGTTAGGAAGCTTAGTATATTGTTGTCTAACTGCTATTATTTTATGAATAATAGAGAATGATCAGGAGAGGGAAATTTGAAATATAAATATTATATAGTAGAAAAATATAAAAAATATACAGAAAAAATCAATAGTTATTGTCGTAAAAGGAGCCAATTAGACGTATGAAAAAAATGGGAATAGTTATTATGTTAGCTTTTATAGTTGTTGTTTTGAATGGATGTACAAAGCCTACCGATCCTAAAAATGTTGCTACAGCGTTCATCAATAATGTGATTTATCATAAAGATGCAGAGCTTGCTGAGCAATATTTTTATCAGATCGGTGCACCCACTCAAGCGGATTTGATGCAGGATTTTTCGGAATTATTTGATTTGTCAAAAGAACAGGCGCAAGAATTAGTAACGATTTATCAGGAATGTCTTGAAAAAGAAACAAGTTTTTCGATAGAGATGAAAGACAGCAATTCAAAAAAACAAGAAGCTGAAGTGACGATTATCGGGCTGGATCAGACAAATTTTGACCAACTTATCGATCAAAAAACAGAGGAAGAATTAGGACAATGGTTAAAAACTAGAGGATATGAGAA
This sequence comes from Candidatus Enterococcus ikei, assembly GCF_017316105.1. Lineage (NCBI taxonomy): Bacteria > Bacillati > Bacillota > Bacilli > Lactobacillales > Enterococcaceae > Enterococcus > Candidatus Enterococcus ikei. The sequence goes on along the minus strand of NZ_JAFLWD010000012.1, from coordinate 45,722 downwards.
GATCGATCATCTAGAAGATATCGATAAAATCTCTGATGAAAAACAATTAAATAATATTTTAAAAGAATTAGCTGAATTAAAAGATGAGGACCTTAATCAAATCCAATTTGAAGCACTAAAAAAAACATTTAAAGAATTGAAAGCAACAAAAGAGCCGACGACAATTCATTTAGAAGTAATGCCAGATGAGAAAGAGAAAAAATATTGGCGCATTGTGGATGAAGAAACACGCTTTAATGAATTGTTGGATGCCTTTCAAGGAGAAAAGCAGTAAAGAAATATGTTGATTAAGGAGAAGTTAGAATGAAAAAATATATAGTAGTGTGCATAGCTTTTTTGATGATAGGTGTCGGGACTACTCAAACGACAGTTACCACAGACGCTGTATTTTCTAAAGATGAAGCAGTCAAAGAACGCTTCGCTGTAAAAAGAGAACGACTTGCCAAAATTGTCTCAAAAAAGATTGCCGATGTTGAAAATTCAATCAAGAAAAAACTAAAAGAACAGGAAGTAAAAAAAGAACAAAAAGAGGCAATAAAAACAATAGAAGAAGCAACAAATCAAACAGTAACCCAAGAGGTAGAAAAAGAGTGGTCGACAGCCTCTGAGCAAACAGACGCTCAAGCGCCGATAGAAGATGCATCGCAACCAAGTGATGTAGGAGCAGATACAGTTTCAGGAGCCACTGCTAGTGGCAGGGAAAGAGGGCAAAAAAACAAGGAGTGGGGCGAACGCTTGAGCGATCCTAATTTGACACCAGAAGAGCGTCAAGGTATCATTCAAGAGAAAAAGAATTACAACCGCAACAACCACTGAAAAAGGACTGGACAGTAGCTTGCATTAAAGTACAAAGCACTTTAGTGTCAGGGTTATTTTGATACTTTTTAGAAAACGTAGTGTTACTGTAACAAGCAAATTTGTATTTCTAAAAACAAATCAAACTAACTTAATTGCTCTTTTCATAATCAATCTATTTCAGTGGATAGTTATGATAATTGTGGGTAATTTGTCAATCAAAACTGTGATAAGGGGATTGAGCAATGAGGGCTTCCAGCCAATTTAAAAAAGGCGCTTTAGAGATGTGTGTGCTTCATTTTATACAAAAAGAAGATCGATATGGTTACGAGTTAACACAACGAGTGAATCAGTTTATACCAATTACCGAGGGGGCGCTTTATCCGGTTTTACGCCGATTAGTTAAAGAATCCTATTGCAGCATATATACCAAAGAATCACCAGATGGTCCTTCCAGAAAGTACTATCAGATGACTAATAAAGGAACAGAATATTTGGCACTTTTAGAACATGATTGGGATGAATTCGTTGAACAAGTAAGTAAGCTGAGGGAGGCAGATTAGTGAAGACAATGGACGAATATTTAAAACAACTAAAGGCTGCTTTTGCTGAAGAAGATATAGAAGACTTTAATGAGTTAAAGGAAGATTTACTGGAGCAGTTAGCCATTTGTTTAGAAGAAGGGCAGACAGAAGAAGAAGTCGTGGCTAGGCTTGCACCACCAGAAGAGATGGCCGCTGATTATTATGCAGATTTAAGTTTAGCTGCAGCAATCAATGCCAAGACTTCAGTTGTACCTAGAGAAGACATACAAGATGTGTTTATTAAAACACAGAAAAAAAGAATGCAAAAATTTATAAAAATGGTATTTAAAGTCCTAAAACCACTACTAACGTTAGTAATGTCGGTATTATTTATCTTTTTCATGATCTATACAGTTAGGGAGCTAAATGTAGAGCAGAATTTGGCAGGAATCCCAATGGTTTTATGCTTATTATTGTTGGCAATTATTTTGCAATTAATAAAAGGATGGGTCTTCAAAAAGCAACACTGGATTAATGGCCTGTCAATTGGTTTACTGGCCTTTGGAACGGTTATGTTGTTGTTTTTTTCAGTAACTGGTCGATTGATGTATACAGGAAGACAATATTATAAAGAGCTCGCTCTTTCTTCGAATAACCATGCTGCGTTCAGTTTTGATTCAGATGCAGATGTTGAGATTACGACAGTTGAAGTATCCAGTACAGAAAAGCCAAGTCTGATGGTAAAGGGCCGATTTAAAGAAAGTGATATACGAAAAATCGAAAATGGCTCTTATGACAACAAAGTCAATTTAACGTTAGATAAAGAGAATATCTTTGACACATTCACTCGGACAGGGCGTTCAGAAGTGATTTTCTTTATCCCAAAAGGAACGATTCTTGATGATTTTCACTTGGGTTTAAGTCGGGGAGATTTACGTTTGTTGGACATCCAAACAAAGAATTTTAATTTAGATTTAGTTTCAGGGGATGTCTATGCGAAAAATATTATTGCAGATGAAGGCAACATCGTTAGTGAGTATGGAGACGTGATCATAGAAGAATCTGCAATGAATTTGGATGTTAAAAGTGCTTCGGGCAAAACAGTTATTACTGGCATGTTAGGCGATTTAACGATTGAGGGCAATAAAGGATTATCTATTTTAAAATTCTTGCGCTCAGACAACATTGTCTTAAACAATCATTCTGGTCGTATGATTTTAGAAGATTCTGAAACAAAACAGCTAAAAGCAACAGCAACGGATGGTCAAGTAATCGTCAAACGAACAAAAGGAGATCTTTTGCTAGTCAATGAAAAAGGCAAAATTGTTTCTGAAGAAAATCAAGGTACATTAGAATTGAAAAATGAATCTGGACCAACAATTGCCATCCAAGATAGCAAGGTAAATGCAAAAGTCTCTAGTCAGTCTGGCTTTATCAAGTGGCTACAGGATCCTAGCCAATCAGTAAAAATAACAGCAAACACAGGAACTGGTGAGCTGAAAAATGATTTTTCTGCAATACCAGATAATGAAAAATACAAAATTGATGTGAAATCTAAAACGGGAGATGTCAAAATTCTCGAAAAAGTTGAATAAAAAGTAACAAGTCCGTATAGTTTGAAAACCTGATAATAGGTACATATTTGTTTGTATTATTTGATGTAGAAGTCCATAGTTATGTAAATTAGATGTGAGGATTTAAGGTGTGGAGTAAAACTGATTTTTGAGTTTTACTCCACACCTATTTTTCAAAGAAGTTTTAAGCGCAAATAGAATGGGCTATAAGCAGTGTTGAATGCTGAGACTTTTTGATCTAGACACACAGATTAGTTGAACCTCAAAAGGGCTCTTTGTCTGAACGAGTAAAGTTTCATGAGAAAGAATTCAATGTTAAAAAAGGATCAAGGCATATTCATAATAAAACAAGATAAACAAAAAATTTTCTGACACTTTGTTGACTATGAAATTGTTTTTCTTTAAAATGAATACTAGATAGAAACAAAAATAATAAAAAAAGGCACTTCACAGATCAGTTGGCGCTGATCCATGAAGCCCTGAGAAGTCAGAGAACGCTGACCAATCAAGTTGCCGTGTCAATGCGTAACATCGACATATTCCATTTTACTCAATTTTTGGAGAAATATCTAGAACTTTCTTTTCTAGTGTTTAAGATGGATAATGTGATGCCTATTTGTTGAACATGCAATGGTGTTGGTGAAATTTACCAACACCATTTTTTATTTTGTTTCTATCTGAAGAGCGCAAAGAGTTGTGTTTGCTAGATAGTGATAGACTGAAGCCGACAGTCTAAAGCTGTCCAACCAACACAGCCTTTGCAATTATAGAAGTCTCAAAGACAAATAGAATCGTTAAAGTGGTAATGTTCTTTGGTGGATCAAACATTTGTCTTTGGGACTTCATTTAACATGAACAGGTGTTTAAGTAAAAATAAGAATATTAATTATATTCTAACATTATGTATAAAAAGATTTCAAATGTTAATAAATTCAGATTACTTTGAAATCAGTTTTCTGCCGCATTTTAAGTTGAGTGAAATAAGCTTTTGTCTTAGCCTAAAGCTTCATAATCATAACTAGATTCAAACAGGGTAAGACACTTTTATTTCTTTACTTCTTAAAAGCCAGCTGTAAGTGTCAATGACTGTTTAAATTTACTACTTGTTAGTACGGGTTTCTCTTCATAGCCAGATAACATAAAAAATGGTAGAATAGCCAAGACAAATCAAGTAGAGAGAGTGACAAATATGCTTAGTACAGAAGATTTTGATTTTGATTTACCAGAAGAGCTGATTGCTCAGACACCACTAAAAGATCGAACAAGTTCACGTCTGTTAGTTTTAAATCGTGAAACAAAAGAAATTGAAGACAAACACTTTCATGACATCATTGATGAATTAAATGCAGGAGATGCACTGGTCATGAATGACACACGAGTACTGCCCGCTCGCCTTTATGGGGAAAAACCTGAAACAGGTGGACATTTAGAAGTACTTCTTCTAACGAATACTGAAGGCGATACATGGGAAACGTTGATCAAGCCAGCCAAACGAGCAAAAGTCGGAACACAAATTAGTTTTGGAGATGGTCGTTTAACAGCAACTGTTGTTGAAGAATTAGAACACGGCGGACGAATCGTCACATTCAAATACGAAGGAATCTTTTTGGAAATACTAGAATCACTTGGCGAAATGCCGTTACCGCCGTACATTAAAGAGCGTTTAGAAGATCCTGAACGATATCAAACAGTCTATGCAAAAGAAAATGGCTCTGCAGCTGCTCCTACAGCCGGTTTACACTTTACACAGGAATTACTTAGCAAGATCCAGGAAAAAGGCGTAAAGCTAGTTTATTTGACCTTACACGTTGGATTAGGGACATTCCGTCCAGTGAGTGTAGATAATATCTCTGAACATGAAATGCATAGTGAATTTTATCGTTTAACAGAATCAGCAGCAGAACAATTAAATGATGTTCGAAAGAACGGTGGAAAAATTGTTGCCGTAGGGACGACTTCGATTCGCACATTAGAGACGATTGGAACAAAATTTAATGGACAAATCAAAGCGGATAGCGGCTGGACAGATATTTTTATCACACCAGGCTATGAATTCAAAGTTGTTCAAGCTTTTTCAACCAATTTTCATTTACCTAAGTCAACATTAGTAATGTTGGTCAGTGCGTTTGCAGGAAGAGATTTGACACTTGCAGCTTATCAGCATGCGATCGATGAACGTTATCGCTTCTTCAGCTTTGGAGATGCGATGTTTGTAAAATAATAGCAAAAATCTAAAAGTCCCTCCAACTCAATTAAGAGTAGGAGGGGCTTTTTTCTGCGAACTATAGTAATAGAGTTGAGGAGGATATTTAGTTTCTTGTTGAGAAATAAAACGATTAGTGAAAAAAATACTATGTAAAATCGTAGATAACTAAAACAAAAAAAGATTTTAATTCTAGCTTTTTAATTTTTTTAAAACAAGTAGATAAAAAAGAATGTGATCTTGCAGTTTTACATGAATATTTCAAGTAATAGTTTTATCATTAAATAAAAACATACCGAGATTTTTTCCAATCACGGTATGTTTTTTTATAATTTCTTATGTTGCATTCGAGGTAGTAACAATTATAAACCGCTTAAAAGTAATGTTTGTGATAATTCTCTTTTACGTACTGATCTTGGTAAGAAACAACGAATTTCATCTTCATTGAAACCGATTTGTAATCTTTTTTCATCGATCATGATTGGACGGCGAAGTAATCCAGGATTATCTTTGACCAACTCCAATAATACATGCAAGGGAAGTTCGTTAATATCTGTATCTAATTTTTGGAAGACTTTGGAACGGATAGAAATGATGTCTTCCGTACCTTCTTCTGTAAGGATTAATATATTTTTTAGTTCGTCTAATGTAATGGGAGTAGTGCCAAAATTCTTTTCTTCAAATGGAATATCATGATCGATCAGCCATTTTCGTGCTTTTCTACATGATGTACAGCTATTTGTTGTATATAATTTTAACATATTTTTTCATATCCTTTCGAAAATATTGGTACATACCTCTTAATACATATAATATACGAAAAGTAAAAAATTCACAAAATAAATGCTTACAAAATAGCTGTTTTTTTCTATTAAATGGCTGAAATAACTAAAAGTTCACAAACCAGTGTTATTTTTGTTTGATAAAGTCTAATACTAGCTATGATAGTGGAACGATAGGGCTGTTATGTATAATTCTTTGTGTGATAGGTAACTATTTCATCGAAAATGGAAACGTTTGCCCTTATGGAAAGCTAAAATTATGAAAAGTTTAATTGTTTATGGAATGAATTTGGGTAAATAAGTCAGGTTAAAAGTCTTTCAAAAGAGCAAATGGGTACAAGTGACGTAGAAATTAATAGCCCATTTTTTCTGTACAATAAAAAGAAAATAAAATTAACATAGTATTTATACTATTTTTTTATTATTATAAAGAGAAGGAATAATGTCAAAGGAGAGGGAACGATGATCGAAGAATTGACATATAGTTATGCTACAACGATCTCAGAAAGAATTCACTGTTGGAAAGATGTGTCTGTAGAAAATGATGAGTATATGTATTTTAAACAATGGCAAGAGCGTAAAAGCTTATTAACAACTGCTGATTATGATAAAATGTTTCGGCATAAGCATCTGGATATTCAGACTTTCAGTCGCGCGTTATTGCCGTTTACTGAAGAACGAGCACAGTTATTATTGCCGACAGTTGAAAAAAGTGACTGGTTCCAATTACATAGAGCTCTGTTTACTAAAGAAGTTCCGATAAAAGAAATAGGATTAAAGGCTGCCTTGCGTTTTCACTTGGATTATTACGAGAATCATATTCGAAATCTTTTAAAAAAATTTCCCCTGATTCAGTTATCAGAAAAAGTGATAGCTGAACTGATCGAGCAATTATCTGATGAATTCTTTTTTCTTGCACAAAAGAGTTTAGTTTGGGACGTCCATCAGATGATTGAGGAATATCAGCTGCAAGCTGAATCAAAAGAGGAAGAATTCACTAAATATATTAAAGAATTTTTAGGTGATAAACAACGGACATATCTTTTTTATGGAGAATATCCGACACTTGCCAGAGTTCTCGCAGTCAGACTGACGTTTGCTTGTGAAGTGATTGAAGCTTTTTTTGGTTCATTAAATGATGTTACTGAGCAATTAGCAATAACTTTTTCTGTTTTCAATCCGCTTGATTTAACCCAGATAAAGTTAGGACAAGGGGATAGTCATGAACGTGGGAGAACTGTTATCCAGTTTCAAGTGGAAGAACAGTCGTTGATTTTTAAATTTAAGCATTTGGAAATAGGTGAGCGTTTTAATGATTTATTAACGTATGTCGAAGGATTAAATCCAGAGCTGTCTTTTTATAAAATCAAGCGAATTGTTCAGCCAACCTTTACGATTGAAGAAAAAGTCATGTATAAAGAGTGTACAAAAGAAACAGAAGTCACTGATTTTTATCAAAATTATGGACACCTTTTAGCACTTGTTTATTGGTTAGGTGCGACAGATTTGCATATGGAAAATTTAATTGCCAATGGTTCACGTCCTGTACTGATTGATGTAGAGACGCTCATTCGTCCTGAAATGTTTGAATTGTCCAAGCCGTTATCTAGGCAAACACGCATAGACAAACAATCTGTGATCATTTCAGGATTACTTCCACAAAAAAAACAATGGAAACGTGAGCTTGAAATGGACGCATTATCTGGCACCAAACAAAAATTACCTAAAAAAGTCAGAAGGTTGAGAAATGATCGCTCTAGTGACATCGCTTTTCAATTAGAAGAAGCCTATATGGATGGCGCCCAAAATATTCCGTGTTTGGCAGGTAAAGAAGTTGATTACCAAGAGTACCGTGATGTGATCCAGAAGGCATTTAAAGAAATGAACCAGCTTTTATTAAAAAATAAATATGCATTTATTGAGAAAGTCAAAGAATTATTTGCAGATACCACAATTCGATTGATTTATAGAGACACACAAGAATACGGAAATTTATTGAATTTTATATTACACACCGATTGTATGTCTAATTATATTGAACGTGAAAAGGTTATTGAAAATTTATGGGCGAATAAAATCATCCCGGAAGCGTTGATCCCTTTTGAAGTTCAAGCGATGTTAGACCATGATATTCCTTTAGTTACAGCAAATACTTCTTCAACAAATGTATCTATCAATGGTCAAGAACTTATGCATCTGTTAAAAAATACGCCCTTACAAGCGACTATTGAACATATGGAGCAGATTACTGAGAAAACAAGCAACTTTTCTTATCTCTTATTGAAACAAAGTTTAGGTACCTTAGAATATACTACGCAGGAAATCTCAATTCCTGTGAAAAATAATTCGATCGAACATCCATTAATACAAAAAGCAGCAGATATCGGGGATAAAATCATTGATCAAATTGCAGTGAATCAAGAGTTAGGTGAGATTGACTGGGTATCAATTTTCCCAGATGACGACGGGAATATTGAGATTGTTTATCCGAATACGGATCTTTATGCAGGCAGTGCGGGGGTATACTTATTCTTGGTTTATTTGAATCATTTTGTTCCTAAAGAAAGTTACGGAGTAGTTATTGATTTATTGGAACAAGAAATTTTCTTAACAGATGGAGAAGAACATTATGAAAGTGCCTTTTTTGATGAAGGGATGCGCCTAACTGTCGCGTTTTATGTAACAAGATTGCTTAAGGATGAAAAATATCAATCGTATATAAATAGCAGCTTACAAAAATTGAAAACTATTCAAATATCGGCGGAGAATCAGGAGAACGAATGGCTATATGGGAAAGCTAGTCTATTAGCAATTTTAGCAGCTGTATACCAGAGTAATCCCAATGATGAAGCATACGACTTACTTATGCATTATGCACGTGCACTGACATGTCAGGAAATGAAAGATAATAGTTTTGCTCATGGTTATGCCGGTGTTCTTTATGGATTGAGCAAAGCTGATCAAGTGCTTAATGAACCACTAGTTAAGACTAAAATAAAATGGTATCAAGAAAAATTCGAAAAAAATCTTGAAACTGAAGAAATAACGAATGCTTCCTGGTGTCGTGGGATACTTGGAATTAAAAAAGTTTGTCATCTGTTAGATGTGCCTTTGTGTGAGGAGACGCTAGAAAGAGTAAACAATAAAAAAGTTGAGGATGATTGCTTGTGTCATGGTAACTATGGTGATTTAGATGATTATTTAAATAATAATATTTTATTGAAAAGTGACGTTTTTAAACTAAAATCAGATCCAAGTAACGTCCCTATTAGCCTTTTTAGTGGATTGGCGGGTCCTGGGTATCAAATGTTGAGGGGTTACGATTCGTCTGTTGTTCGATCCTTGTTATTTATTTAGTGGCACAATCTGAAAAAAGAACTTTACTTATCCGGAAGAACGTTTTATAATCTAGTTATTAATGCAAGGGGGAGAAATAATATTATGAGAAAATTATCAATTGAAAAGATGGAAACAAAGACAGACACAACAAAATTAGACAAATTCGTAGGTGCTTCTTTCGAAAGAAACGAAGAAACTGAAGAAATGTTTAACAAACTTGAAGAAATCGCACCAAATTCACTTGGTGGATGGACTAAATTGATTTGTTTCTAAAAAAAAGACCTCCCAAAAGAGGTCTTTTTTTATTTTATTTTTCTAAGGATCAAGATTCCGATTGCTTCAACACCTGAAATAAGCAATACAAAGAAATTTAATATCCAATTGAAAGACAGTTCATTTTTTGAAACAATCTCAAAAATCGCTGCATTGTTATTTAAGATAGATATCAAAACTACTGTAATGATAAATGAGATAAAACTTGCTGTAGAAATAATTTTCTTTCCACGTTCATCTTTACCTTCTTTGCTAAAGTAAAAATAAATGGAGTACACAATGAAGATAACTGATAGTATAGCGATTACTATACTAGACCAATGATTTGTAGGCAAGTTATCAAAAAAAGATTTAAGTGATTCGGTCATAAATTATCCTTTCCTTCCGTTAGTCGGTTTCTTCGCTTGTTTGCTCGGCTTCTGTCAATTTTTTGAAAGTGAAGATTTGTTCAATCGGCACTTCGAAAACGTCTGCTATGTCATGAGCCAGTAAAAGGGAAGGATTGTACCTATTTCTTTCTAACTGAATGATTGTTTGTCTAGATACTCCCACCTTGTCAGCAAGTTCCTGTTGGGTCATGCGTTTCATGGCTCTGTAGACGTGAATGGAACTCTCAAAAGATGAGTTCTTCTTTTTTGGCAATGCAAATCCCTCCAATAGTCTAATTTATGTATTAAATAAAAAGCGCATAGTCAATATACCATATCTTACTTTCACTTACAAATATCACGCAAACAAAAAAGCCAAGCTTCTCGATTAGCTTGGCTCTTGTTGCTGGAAGGAATCAGTGTATTGAATGATTTTTTTTTTACTTTTCGTTATACATGCAAAGTAATTAGTTGAATTTCTTGTTCATAAACCAAATTTTGTTTTCATTACATTTTCTACTTTTCTTATCTTAAATTTTTTTAATCAAACTATCTTTATACGTGTTTTTCTTGTTCTAATTTCCAATTTTTACACGAATTCACTATTTTTAAAGATGTTTTTATGATTTTTACTCTACACATATAGCTTAATGAAAGGTGAATGGTGTTCTGGTAACAATTTTGTGTTTACTCATTTCATGCTTCGAGAAATTCTTCAATACAGCTGATGTTTTCCTCCTTCCTTCTATAATCATAATAGCATATTCAGTAAGCGTTTTCAACAAAAGTGCTTCTGATTTTTAAATTAATTTTTATTGACTCTTTGATTTAATGACTAAAAAAAATAAAAATTTAGCCATATTTATTGAAGTTTGAAAAAAAAACATGGTATAGTGAATATAGATACTATATTAATAGAAGGAAAAAAATAAGAATGGGGGGATAGGATGGAAGCATACAAACAACCTATCGAGACAATTATCAAAGAAGTTAACACAAATAAAGAGCAAGGACTACAGGGACAAGAAGTAAAAAGGCGACTCGCTGAGCATGGAGCGAATAAATTTCATGAAGCAAAAAAAGATTCAGTTCTAAAAAAGTTTCTTCACAGCTTGTCTGATTTTACAACAATCATTTTATTAGTTGCAGCAGCTATCTCGTTTTATACGGCAATTGCTACAGATCATGGGGATTATTTTGAAGGAATCTTGATTATTGCCATCGTGGTCATCAATGCAGTCTTAGCAATTGTACAAGAAGGAAACGCTGAAAAATCGTTATCTGCACTGCAGGATATGAACAAACAAAGCAGTTCAGTTTTACGTGATGGCAAAGTAGAGACCATCGATGCAGAAGATGTTGTTGTTGGAGATATACTTGTATTAGAATCAGGATCAATGATCACGGCGGATGCTCGTTTGATCCAAGCTTCACAGCTGAGAGTAGAAGAATCTGCACTTACTGGAGAAAGTGAACCAATTGAAAAAGATGCGCAGTACATAGGCACACAAGATGCACCTATTGGCGATCAACTAAATATGGTTTTTAAAGGCTGTACAGTTGCAAATGGCCGCGGTAGAGCTGTGGTTACTGCAACAGGAATGCAGACCGAAATGGGAAAAATCGCTGGCTTATTGAATGACGATGTCACACAGCAAACACCATTACAAAAACGCTTGAACCAATTAGGGAAGCGAATTAGTTTTATTGCATTAGGAGCAGCCGCTCTAGTATTTATTATTGGTGAGTTACAAGGCGAGCCGATGTTGGAAATGTTTATGACCGCAGTATCTTTAGCTGTTGCTGCAGTACCAGAAACCTTAATGGTGATTGTGACTTTAACACTTGCTTACGGCGTACAAAAAATGGCAAAAAAACATGCGATTATTCGACGTTTGCCAGCAGTTGAGACACTTGGAACAGCAAATGTGATTTGTTCGGATAAGACAGGAACCTTGACTCAAAATAAAATGCGGGTTAGACGTGTCTGGTCTCGTGGAGATGAAGTAACAGATACAGAAGATGCGATGACGGATGAAGCGATGGAAGTATTGAAAATGGCTTCACTGTGTACGGATGTGATCGTTGATAAAGAGGGTGACGATCTAGTCATTCAAGGAAATCCTACTGAGGCGGCGATTGTGCGTGCGGTAGAAGAGAATTATCATACAAAAGCAGAATTAGAAGAAAAATACCCAAGAATTGGTGAAATTCCTTTTGATTCTGAACGTAAAATGATGACAACTGTTCATAAAATGGGGAAAAAATATATCTCTGTAACCAAAGGGGCTTTTGATGTTTTATTAACACGTTTCCGTTTTGGCGATTTAGATCAGGCCGCAGTTGTAAATGATCGTTTTGGGAAACGCGCTTTACGCGTGATTGCAGTCGGTTATGCTATCTATGATGAGGAACCTACAGAAATCACCTCAGAGGCGTTAGAAAAGAATTTACGCCTGTTAGGATTGATCGGTATGATCGATCCGCCAAGACCAGAGAGTAAAGGCGCTATCGCCAGAGCAAAAAAAGCTGGAATCAAAACAGTGATGATCACAGGAGATCACGTAGTGACTGCTGGAGCAATTGCTAAGGAACTAGGAATTCTAAACGATAAAAGTGAAGCTTTGACAGGCTCAGAGCTGCAAAAAATGACTGATGAAGAGTTAGATTCACGAGTGAAATCACTCTCAGTTTATGCTCGAGTAACGCCGGAAGATAAGATTCGGATTGTTAAGTCTTGGCAGCGGACAGGCGCTGTTGTTGCTATGACCGGTGATGGTGTCAATGATGCACCAGCCCTGAAAGCCAGCGATGTTGGTTGTGCTATGGGAATTACTGGAACAGATGTGGCTCAAGGCGCAGCAGATATGATTTTGACAGATGACAACTTTGCAACGATCGTTGATGCGGTTGCTCAAGGGCGTGCAGTTTATCGAAATATTCGTAAAGCTGTCAACTTCTTATTGAGCTGTAATATTTCAGAGATTTTTATTGTATTGATTGCAATGCTACTTGGTTGGGGTGCTCCGTTTACAGCTGTACAATTATTATTCGTAAACGTTGTAGCGGATGGTCTTCCAGGATTTGCTTTAGGAAAAGAACCTGCTGAAAATGGAATCATGGATGAGGCACCAATTCCTAGAAATGAAGGGATCTTTGCACGTGGTTTGTGGCAAAAGATCGGAATCAATGCGTTTGTCTTTACTGTGATCACTTTGTTTGGTTTTTATTTAGGAGCGAATGTTGATTCTGTATCTTACTTTTTCGAAGCAAGTCATGAAATTGGTCAAACTGTAGCATTCTTGATCTTAGCTTATTCATCGATTTTACATGTTTTCAATGTGAGAAGTACGGAATCGATTTTTAGAGTAAAATTATCAACGAATAAATCTCTTTTTGAAATGGCTGTATTGGCGGTTATTATTACAACAGTCATTGCGTTATTACCGTTTACTCAAGAATTGTTTGGGTTAGTACCGATTGGTATGAATCACTGGCTATTAGTAATGGGGTTATCTATCGTACCGATTTTTGTAAATGAAATGATTAAATTCCATTATTCGCCAGAAGAAGACGAAGAATAAAATCAGAATAAATACAACGCTTGAAGTGCCGATTTCCTAGTAGAAATTGAACCTTCAAGCGTTCTTTTTTAGGAAGTTTTATTCTTTGAAATGTTCCTTTGAAAATACTATTGAAATTATTTACATAAAAGACTTGCTAAAATGCTAAAGGAGTATTATAGTTGTTATCAAAATCAGTTATTTTGTTTTTTTAGCTAATATTTTTAATTTAATTATAAAAAGTAACCGATATTTTTATTTGGACATCCAAATAAAAATCTTAGGGGAGTAGCAGCATAGTTTATCTATGTTTTTAGATCAACAGCAAGTGTGAAAACACTGGTCTAAGAATGAAATTGCGAGACCTAAGTGTAAGGGCCAAGTGGCGTTTCACTTAGGTCTCTTGTGTTACTTAAAAAGTAGGATTAGGATAATGTTCATGCGGAGTTGGATGAGCTTAATCCACTTTTAGCATTGTCTAGCTTCATAGGCTAACTCCTCGGAAAAAGATAAAATCTGCTGGTGACAAAGAAAGCCAACTTCAGATTTTCCTAATTTCCATTCGGAGCTGAAGGAGCCTAATATGCTTTTAGCACTATCTTAGCTTCACAGGCTAGCCTTTCGGGAAAAAGATGAAAACTGAATGAGGCAAAAAGCACCTCAGTCATTTTTATCTATTTTCCAGTCAAGGCTTAATGAGCCTGTTTAGCTTTTAAATTGGAGGAGAATCTTGTGGTAGAGAAATCGAAAATTTCGCATCATCAGAAATTGACCGCTGCGGGTCTTTTAGTAGCAATGGGTGTCGTTTACGGAGATATTGGAACAAGCCCGCTTTATGTAATGAAAGCGATCGTTGGAGACAACGGTGGTCTTCAGAATGTCTCAGAGAATTTCATTATTGGTGCGGTATCTTTGATTTTTTGGACATTAACAATTTTAACAACGATCAAATATGTTGTGATTGCTTTGAATGCAGATAACCACGGTGAAGGTGGCATTTTTTCTTTGTACACACTAGTACGTAAAAAAGGGAAATACTTGATTATTCCAGCTATGGTCGGTGGGGCAGCATTACTCGCAGATGGGGTATTGACTCCAGCAGTTACAGTAACAACAGCGATTGAAGGGTTACGGGGAATCCCAGTTTTCTTTGATCGATTCGGTAGTGACCAAAACATTATTGTCATGATTACTCTAGTTATTATTCTTATTTTGTTTTCTGTTCAGCGTTTTGGAACTGACGCAGTAGGAAAAGCTTTTGGACCGATCATGTTTGCTTGGTTTACTTTTTTAGGTGTGATGGGCTTGATTAATTTTGGACAAGATTGGACGGTTCTTCGTGCATTGAATCCTTATTATGCGATTCATTTATTATTTAGTCCTGAAAATAAATTAGGGATCTTTGTTTTAGGAAATGTCTTTTTAGCAACAACAGGGGCAGAAGCACTGTATTCTGATTTAGGCCATGTAGGGAAACACAATATTCGAGCTAGTTGGCCGTACATCAAAGTTTGCTTGGTTCTCAACTACTTAGGTCAAGCAGCTTGGATCTTGAATGCTAAAAATGATCCATCGATGCTAGCAATTGAAAACTTAAACCCATTTTTCCAAATGATGCCAAATAGCATTATGTTGATAGGTGTTGTTTTCGCTACTGTTGCGGCGGTTATTGCTTCTCAAGCATTGATTTCTGGTTCATTTACATTAGTGTCAGAAGCAATCAAGTTAAAATTATTACCAAGATTGAAAATTATTTATCCAGGTGCAAATATCGGTCAAATGTATATTCCAGCAGTTAATATGATGCTATGGATCGTATGTTCATTGATCGTGATTACTTTTAGAACATCTACACATATGGAAGCCGCATATGGTCTTTCAATCACTGTGACGATGTTGATGACAACTATTCTGCTTATGTTTTATCTGCTGCAAAGAGGAGCACCGCGTTGGGTTGCTTATCTGGTTACCTTATTCTTTGGCAGTATTGAATCGATTTTCTTTGTTTCAAGTATTGCGAAATTCTTCCATGGTGGTTATGTTGCTGTAGGGATCGCGTTATTGATTTTAGCTGTGATGACGATTTGGGAGTGGGGCAATATTATCAAAGAGAAAACATCTGATACCGTTCCGCTTAAACAATACGTAGAACAATTACGGATGTTAAAAGATGATACAACTGTTCCAAAATCTCAAACCAATGTTGTGTTCATGACACCAGATACGATTGGAGACGAAATTGGTCGCCAAATCATTTATTCAATTTTAGACAAGCAACCGAAAAGAGCAAATGTTTACTGGTTCGTCAATGTTGAAGTAACGGATGAACCGTTTACGAAAGAATACTCTGTAGATATGATGGGCACAGATTTTATTGTTCAAGTTCAACTTTATCTTGGTTTCCATGTAGCGCAAGAGGTTAATGTTTATATTCGTCAAATCGTTTATGATCTAATGAAAGAAGGACGCTTGCCTAAACAGCCGCAGAAATATTCATTGACACCAGGGCGTGAAGTTGGGGACTTCCAATTTATTATTATTCGTGAAGAGCTATCCAAAGTAACCGAGTTGAAGAAATGGGATCGCCAAATCATGCAATTGAAATTGGCAATCAAAAAAAGAACGACGACTCCAGAAAACTGGTTTGGGCTAGAATATAGTGAAGTGAAATACGAATCTGTTCCGTTGATCATTGGTGATGCACGGAAGACGAGATTAAGAGAAAGAAAAGTTTTATCATAAAAATCGAAAGAGGATGGGACAGAGGAGGTTACTTCTGTTTCCACCGTTTATTCGTAGTTAGTGTGTGAAACAAAAGTGCTTTTTACTTTTGTTCCACACACTTTTTGTTTTAACTTGATAGTTCCTATTCGCGCTATTTTGAAAGGACAAGTATAATAAATAGATAGAAGAAAAAAGAGGTGTAAAGTATGCTTGCAATAAATTTTTTTATATTATTTTTAATGATTGCGATAACGGCATTTTTTGTAGCAAGTGAATTTGCTCTAGTGAAAATCCGTATGTCCAGATTGGAACAACTAAAAAAGGATAATGTTAAAAACGCAGAATTAGCGATTCACGTAACACATCATTTAGATGCTTATTTATCAGCTAGTCAGCTAGGCATCACACTGACAGGATTAATTATTGGTTGGGTAGGTGAAGGATCAGTGGCGACATTACTGCATCCGCTTATAGGTAACTTACCGATCAGTGCGGCACTTAGTCGAACAATTTCAGTTATTTTAGGTTTTGCTATTGTGACGTATGTAGATGTGGTTGTTGGAGAATTATTACCAAAAAGTTACAGTATTGCCCAAACAGAGAAAGTAGTTTTAGGCATCGTGAAACCTTTGCACTATTTTTATAAAGTAATGTATCCTTTCATTTGGTTGTTAAACCATTCAGCAGCGAAGTTAGGGAAAATGTTGGGGATCCGTTTAGTTTCAGAAGGCGAAGAAACGTTGACACAAGAAGAATTGCTATATGTAGCTGTTGATTCCTATAAAAAAGGAGAACTAACAAAAGAAGAATATCATTATATGGAAAATGTTTTTGAATTTGATGATACTCTTGCTAAAGAGATTCAAGTTGACCGAACATCAATGGAAGTTTTTGAAGCGGATGAAACGGTGGAACAAGCGATTCAGCACTCATTAAAACGAGGCCACACGCGCTATCCAGTGATCGAAGAATCTAAAGATACAGTACTAGGTTATGTGACGTTGCCTGCCTTGATCAAGGAATCATTTATCAATGATCAAAGAAAAGTCAGTGAATTAGTTGAAGAGCCGATTATTGCGTTAGCTACTATCCCGATTAAAAGTTTATTGACGATGATGCGAAAAGAAGGCAAACATATTGCGATTTTAAAAGATGAATATGGCGGAACGACAGGGATGGTAACGATCGAAGATATTTTAGAAGAACTGGTCGGAGATATCAGGGATGAAACAGATTTGGAAGATGCCTTGATTGCAAAAGAATCGGATAATTCATATATTGTTTCTGGAAAAATTACGCTTGATGATTTTGAGCGTTACTTTAAAGTCAATATTTCAACGTTTGAAAACTCTGAAATGTCTACATTAGCAGGTTTTATCGTAGAACAAAAAAACAATCAAATCGCTGTAGGTGATCAAATCGAGGTTGATGGTTTTACTTTTGAAGTGATGGATTACGAACATGCACATATCGATTACTTTAAAGTGATGAAAATAGTCGAATAAAAATAAAAAACATACCAGTACTAGAACAGATTGAAGCATAAAAACTAACGAAAAAGAGCTTGTGACATAAGTCCTGACGAAAAATCTAGATGCAGATTGAATTGATCGGCATCTGGATAATTTTTTGTACAAAAATAGGAACATCGCTAAAATAAAAGTGACAAACAAAGAAATTAGTGAAATGAGCTAATGGAAAATATTCCTGATTGGGACTTTTTCTTAATTATCGAACAATCAATCATTTTCGAGTGAATCGGTGGAAAATGGACTCTTTTGTGAGTACTTTATCCAGTTCTATAAAGCGACGATTCAACAGTTACTCTCAGAAGAAACATGTGAAATTTATCTTCAACGAAAAATTAGCGTAAAATAAGCTTTCGGTTATCTGAAAGCTTATTTTAGTGTGGCTCGGTTCTTTGATAAAGGGAAACAACAGAAAACAATGAAATTTGATTCGCGCTAATAGCTGTAAATAAAAAAATAGCGGCTAAATAACCCCGAAAATAAGTAAGTTTCTAGTAATAATTAAAAAATAGAAGAATAAATGTATTTCCGCGATTTGTAGTTTTAAATAGCATATAATCATATTTATATTACAAAAAAATAAATAAATAGAATAATAAGAGTAAAAAAACTAGCGTTATTAATGACGTATGGAAAAATAAGGAGTACTATATTTATAGAGGGCGCTCTCTAAAATATTAATCAAAGGGTGAAATTTTGTGAAAAAGAGTACAATTAATAAAATGTTATGTTTAAGTCTTACTGGAGCTATAGGGGTTAGTATGGGTGGAATAACAACAAATGCCATGTCTAATGGTCATACTCAGAGCGAAAATGGGAATGTTTCAATCTTTAAATCTGAAGACAAAAGTGGCGTTGATTTAAAAAATCTTTTTTCTTTTAATGGAAATGCAACTCAGATAAATTCAAATACCGCTCAGCTTACTGATGCTTTGAAGACGCAGAGAGGATCTATATCTGGTATTGTATCACTTGATATGAGATATGATTTTAACTTGGATATTGATGTGAATTTAGGTAACGACGTAAAAGGCGCTGACGGAATTGCTATTGCTTTTCATCAAGATGACATTGGAAAACTCGGAGAATATGGCGGTGGGCTTGGAATTAGAGGTCTGAAGAATGGTATTGGATTTGAACTAGATACTTTTTCAGCTGCTCCAGATGATAATGATCCAGCGTTTAATCATAAAGACATGAAAGGTGCCCATGCAGGGTTTGTTTCAACAGATAAAAGTAAAAATGTTTTAACTGCGTTAGCACCTATGCAACAAATTAGATTTACACCAAACCAATTTAAAAAACTAGTGCTTAATTGGAATAGTGAGCGACAAGTTATAAACGCAAAATACGATGGACAAACATGGGAGTTGAAAAATCCAAGTATTGATAAAACAAAAAAATATACCTTTACTATTGGTGCATCAACAGGCCTATATTTCAATAAACAAACAGTTAGAGTAAACAGCTTTGAGGCAGTCTTTACTAAGCCAGAATTAAAAGCAAATGACATTGAGCTTTACCAAGATGATAAATTTGATCCATTTGACAAACGAATTGGTTTAAATGCATATGATAAAGTAGACGGAAATTTAACCAATAAAATAGCTGTAGTAGAGAATAATGTAAATACAGCAATTCCAGGGAAATACAAGGTTACTTATGAAGTTAAAAACAGTGTGAATGAAGTGGCTAGAAAAACAATTAATGTAACAGTTTTTAGTAAGCCAGAATTAAAAGCAAATGACATTGGGATTTACCAAGATGATAAATTTGATCCATTTGACGAACGAATTGGTTTAAGTGCATATGATGAAGTAGATGGAGATTTAACGGATAACATAGCTGTGGTAGAAAATAATGTAAACACAGCAATTCCAGGGAAATATAAGGTTACTTATGAAGTTAAAAACAAAGCGAATAAAGAGACTAGAAAAACAATTAGTGTAACAGTTTATGCTAAGCCAGAATTAAAAGCAAATGATATTGAGATTTACCAAGATGAGAAGTTTGATCCATTTGATGAACGAATTGGCTTGAGTGCATATGATGAAGTAGATGGAGATTTAACAAATAAAATAACTGTAGCAGAGAATAATGTAGACACAGCAATTCCAGGAAAATATAAAGTTACTTATGAAGTTAAAAACAAAGCGAATAAAGTAACTAGAAAAACAATTAATGTAACAGTAAAAATACATGACACATGGCCTGGCGGAACTACAGATGGTTGGAAAATGTTCTCAGGTGAAGATATTGAATTGGTGAAAGATCCAGTGAATGCTTTGGTTGGTGAACACACATTCTACGCTGATAAACATGCTAGTATTTATAAGCGTTATACGGGAAAAGACGCATTAGAGGCAAACCAAGTTTATAGAGCTACTGTCTATTTTAAACCTATGAATAATAGTTTGGTTGGTCACTATGTTAAATTGGCACTAAAAAGTGATCCTAGCGGTAAAGAGAGTCGTGAGATTTTTAATACGACATTAGCTAACGCAATACCAGCAGAAAAGGGATATTATTGCGTAACAACAACTTTTGAAGTTGGAGAAGATGAAACTGACCCATTAATTGTAGTTGAAAACTATCAACCTGGATATATCGGATCTGTAAATATTTCTAAGGTAAATAATTAAGGGTTAAATTTATATACCCTTTGTCAATGAATATTGGCGATGAAAATATAAAGGAATAAACCAACTATTAATAAGAGTGTGTGACAATAATCAGAAAAAAACTGATTATTGTCACACTTTTTTTAATTTTATGGCGCTATTTCTGCTTATAACGAGTCTTAAGATAGTTACTTTGGACAATTTGAGGTAATTCTCAAAGTTGGTCTAGAAAATGTAACCAACTTATTCGCTTACTAAAAAAATAATAATTATCTAGCAAATTCTGTCTAAAAGATCAAAGAATTGCTGGATAAATGATTATTAAAAAAGTAAAATAAGTAGGAATGTTTAATTTATATGGAGGAGCCATAATGATAAACTTAACAGAAATAACGGAGAAAATGTCTCCGAATCAAAAAATAAACTATGATCGTGTTTTACAAAAAGTTATTGCAGAATGGGAAAAGTCGGACGTTCGTCCCACCATTTTGCTTCACAGTTGCTGTGCACCTTGTAGTACCTATTCACTTGAGTATTTGACACAATATGCGGATGTGACGATTTTCTTTGCTAATTCAAATATCCATCCAAGAGCAGAATATCAGCGCCGAGAAATTGTTCAGCAGAAATTTGTAGAGGATTTTAATAAACAGACTGGCAGTCAAGTCCAATTTTTAGCGGCCCCCTATGAACCAAATAAATTTATCCAAATGGTGCAGGAAAAAGAACTAACAGAAGAACCTGAGGGCGGCAAACGTTGTTCGGCATGTTTTCAAATGCGCTTAGATATCGTTGCAGAAAGGGCCCAAGAATTAGGCTATGACTATTTTGGAAGTGCATTAACCTTATCACCAAAGAAAAATAGTCAATTGATCAACGAAATCGGGATCGATATTCAAAAATTTTATGCAACCAATTATTTACCAAGCGATTTTAAGAAGAATAACGGCTATAAGCGATCAATTGAATTATGTAAGGAATACGATGTTTATCGCCAATGTTATTGTGGCTGTATGTTTGCTGCGACTAAGCAAGGCGTTGAGTTAAAAAGTGTGAATAAAGAAGCAAAAGAATTTTTAGCGGAACAAGAGAAATAATAAAAAAAGACCATGATTTCATGTGCATCATGGTCTTTTTTTATACTGTTTACTATTTTATATAGTTTTAAACTATATAAAGTGATAGAAAATAAGTGTTATCCTATATTTCTTTCTCGTGGTAAAGTAGTTGAAATACCTTATTGAAGGAGGAAAAGTATGAAAACATCGATTATCGGGTTCCCACGGGTGGGAGAGTTAAGAGAATTAAAATTTGCAACAGAAAAATATTTTAGAAAAGAAATCACAGCAGAAGAATTAGAAGCAAAAGGAAAAGAATTGCGTAACAAACATTGGCAATTGTTAGTCGATCAGGGAATAGATTTTATTCCAAGCGGTGATTTTTCATTTTTTGATACGACGTTAGATGCTGCGGTTTTATTGAATATTGTACCTGAAAAATATCAAGCGCTGCAATTGTCACCTTTAGAAACTTATTTTGCATTGGCTAGAGGGTATCAAGGAGAAGCGGGCGATGTTACAGCTTTGGCAATGAAAAAATGGTTTAACACCAATTACCATTACATGGTTCCTGAAATTGATGATGAGACAGAGCTTAAACTTGTTGGAGATACACTATTTACCAACTTTAATGAAGCAAAAGCAGCTGGCGTCATTACTCGTCCAACTATAATAGGTCCATTTACCTTATTGAAATTAGCTACTTACCACGGATCAAAGCAAGCTAATGATTTTTATGACGCTGCGATTGAGGCCTATGCACAGATCTTTGACCGGTTAGCTGAATTAGGTTGTGAATGGCTTCAAATTGATGAACCGGCTTTAGTTTTAGATTTATCACCTGCTGAAGTGCAACAATTTAAAGACCTGTATCAAAATTTATTAGCTAAAAAAGGAAACTTAAATATATTAGTGCAAACGTATTTCGGAGACGTTCGAGATGCCTATCAGGAATTGGTCGCATTACCATTTGATGGAATTGGTTTAGATTTTGTTGAAGGACGAAAAACATTAGATTTACTTGAAGAATACGGCTTTCCAAAAGATAAAACATTATTTGCTGGGCTCGTAAATGGAAAAAATATCTGGAAAAATAACTATCAACAAACATTAACATTAATTGAAGAACTTCAAAAATTTGGCGATGTTGTGTTGAGTACATCCTGTTCATTGCTTCATGTGCCATTTACATTAGCCAATGAATCACTATTAACCAAAGAAGTGACAAACCACTTTTCATTTGCTGTCGAAAAGTTAGCTGAACTAAATGATTTAAAGAAAATAGTTGCAGATAAAGAAACTAACCGTGACTTGTTAAACGCAAATCTTACGTTGTTTGCTCAGGATCGTTTTTCTAAAAATGGACAAGTTGCACAACGAGTTGAGTCATTGACAGAGAAAGATTTTATTCGCTTACCAACTCTGGGGGAACGTGCAAGTATTCAAAAGAATAAACTGAAACTGCCAATTCTACCAACGACAACGATCGGTTCTTTCCCACAGACTAAAGATGTTAAACAAAATCGGGCAAAATTCAAAAAAGATGAAATCACTGAAACTGAATATACCGCTTTTAACCAAGAAAAAATCGCTGAATGTGTCGCTTTTCAAGAAGAAATTGGTTTAGATGTTTTAGTTCATGGTGAATTTGAACGAAATGACATGGTGGAATATTTTGGTGAAAGTCTAGATGGATATTTATTTACGGAAAAAGCTTGGGTTCAGTCTTATGGGACGCGATGTGTAAAACCACCAATCATTTGGGGTGATATTTCACGCTCAAAACCAATTACAGTAGCATACTCGAAATACGCCCAAACCTTAACCGATAAACCAATGAAAGGCATGCTGACAGGACCTGTAACGATTTTGAACTGGTCATTTCCTCGTGAAGATATTAGTTTAAGAGAATCAACGTTACAATTGGCATTAGCTATTCAAGAAGAGGTACTGGATCTAGAAGCTAACGGAATTAAAATCATCCAAATCGATGAAGCAGCTTTGCGTGAAAAATTACCATTGCGTCAAACGGATTGGCATACGGAATATTTAGATTGGGCAATACCAGCTTTCCGTCTAGTTCATAGTAAAGTGCAGTCGACAACTCAAATTCATACCCATATGTGTTATAGCGAATTTGCTGATATTATTCAAGATATCGATAATATGGATGCAGATGTCATTTCATTTGAAGCCTCTCGATCAAATTTAGATATTTTAGATGCATTAAAAAAGATTGATTTCCAAACTCAGGTAGGACCTGGTGTATACGATATTCATTCGCCGCGCGTGCCATCAGTAGATGAACTCGAAGTGACGATTCACAATATTTTAAACAAATTACCGATTGAAAAGGTTTGGATCAACCCAGACTGCGGATTAAAAACGCGGGGAGTATTAGAAACCGAAGCTAGTCTAAAAAACTTAGTCCTTGCAGCTAAAAAGGTACGTGGAGGGGTGTAAATGAGAACAGATACCTTGTTTAAGGAAAAAACTGTCTTTTCCTATGAAATCTTTCCACCTAGACGAACTGCCCCAATCGATACGATTTATCATACCTTAGATCGTTTAAAAGGGCAGCAACCTGATTATATCAGTGTAACATTAGGTGCGGGTGGAGTGGGCCTAAATTTGAGTACGGCAGACATTGCTCAAAAAATTCAAGAGGAACAGTTTTTGCCAAGTGTCGCGCATTTACCAGCAGTGAATTTTTCAAAAGAGGAGATCGTTAAAATTTTAGAGGAATTAAAGCAGAAAAAAGTTGAAAATATTTTGGCGTTAAGAGGGGATATTTTACCTGATAAAAAACCAAAGCAAGATTTTCCCTATGCAAACGATCTAGTCGAATTTATCCGCGAACAAGGAGATTTTAATATTATTGGTGCTTGCTATCCTGAAACTCATGGAGATGCAGCAAGTTCTGTTGAGGACATCAAAAATTTGAAACGAAAAGTAGACTCAGGCACGAATCAATTGATCTCACAGTTGTTTTTTGATAATAACTACTTCTATACGTTTAAAGAAAAGTGTGATATTGCAGGCATTGATGTGCCCATCCAAGCTGGAATTATGCCTGTGGTCAATAAAAAACAGATCGAACGAATGGTGAAAATGTCTAATGTGACCTTACCACTAAAATTTTTAAAAATGATGGAACGATATGAACTTAATCCCGAAGCGATTCGGGATGCAGGAATCGCCTATGCAATCAATCAAATCGTTGATTTAGTTGCACAAGGGGTAGATGGTATTCATTTGTATACAATGAATAATCCTTATGTTGCCCAAAAGATTAGAGAAGCAACACGTAGTTTGTTTGAGATATAGTAGAAAATAAAAGGATGTAAAAATTAAATATAGAAACAGAATAATCACATAGGATAATAAAATAAATCGAATAAACCAATTATTTTTCAATACATTGGTTTATTCGGTTTATTTATCTTTATTTTTTAAGTATAAACGAAATGTTTGTTTTTTTATTTAAAAACAACGTTCGTTAACTTTATTAAATAACTTATTTTGTTATTTTTTTGGGGTTTAGTTTGAATAATTATTATTTTTTAGGGATATGTATATTGCTTATTGTGAAAGGTTTTCTAAGTCTATGCAATGTTTACTTTAGTTGATTTTCTAAGTATATAAACGATATAGCGAAGAAAAAGAATAATTGGGTATGATTTTTCTTTTTACCTATTGGGAGAGTTAGGTAAGTTAAAGTAAAAAATATATTGACATAAAAAATAACAATAGGTATAGTTTACATGTAGATAAAAGTAATAACTTTTATATCTTAAATTTATATCTGTTTTATCTTAGATGAGATATTTTTTATGTAAAGTGAACGATAAGACAGATAGTAACGAAGGTCTGTCAGTAATGAAAGGAGATTGGGTATGGCAAGAAAATCGTCTGTCCGGAAAGGCAATCGTTCTAGGGATAGCGTTAGGAACAGCGCTTCAAATAAGTCTGTCCGTACTTACGATAATAGAAAATCTTATATGGAAGATAAAAGGGATTATCAACGTAATTTAAGGTCAAGACAACGATCGACAAGACGTGTTTCTCATGATGATTATTATGAGAATCCTAGACCTAGACGTTCTGAATTTCAAGAATATCCTCGTCAGCGGATGCAGCCTAATCGCCCTGTTCGAGAACACAGAAATAACATGGGGACTAACTATAGAAGTGGACAACATTCAGTTGCTAAAAGTCCGGGGATGTTGGTCTTTTCTTTTCTAAGTAATTTTGTATTTTATGGTGTCACTATTGGGATAATTGCGATGGCAGTAATGTTTTCATTTAGTTCAAAGTCAACAGCGTCAATTTTTGGTTATCGATTTTATACAGTTTTGACTAATTCCATGGTTCCGCAAGATGATGGATTAAAGGGTGGGTTTTATGCTGGAGATGTCGTAATTGTCAAACTGATGGATGGCAATAAGATCAAAAAAGATGATATTGTGACTTTTGCTGTTGGAGATGGCACACGTTATCTGACACATAGAATGGTGGAGCATAAAGACGAATTAAATGGAGAAAAAGGTGACTATCTAATTACAAAAGGTGATGCTAACAAAACCAATGATCCACCAATATCAGCCGATCGAGTATTGGGCAAAGTTGTGTTTGCCGTACCTAAAGTGGGCGATGTATTTGATTTTGTTCGAGAAGAATTTTGGGCTTGTATTGTTTGTGTTCTTTCTGTATATGGCTTTTTCTTGGTATTGAAATCTTACCTATTTTCACCCAAAGAAGAACTAATTAGGAAAAGAAGAAATACAAGATACCCAATGTATGAACGGTGATATTATCATTTATCTTATCCAAATTTGGTTAGTTAAATGAGAAATATATATATATTAAATCTTTTAGGAGGACTAATAAAAATGAAAAAGAACAAAAAGAAAAAATTGGTAGCCGCTGCATGTTTAGCGATGTTGGCTGTGGCAGCGGGGACTTTTGCATGGATTAATTCTCAAGATCAAAAAATTAACCGTGTGAAATCTGCAGCGATTAAGGATGGTAGTGTTGCTGTTGAGGAAACTTGGAGAGAGCAAGACATCATTCCAGGAACTGAAACGATCAAAGAAGTATCCGTAAAAAATACAGGTAATGCACCGGTTTTTGTTCGTGTATCTTACGAAGAAGTTTTGAAACATCTAACAGAAAAAGGAGCAGTGACCGGTCGAGACTCTGGCTGGAAAGCTAGTGCAACACCAGCTTTATCAGATGATATACCTGTTGAATATGACGGACAAAAGTATATTGCTGAAGAAAGCGGCTATACAGATGTAACAAGTAAAGTTAAAGATAGTGCAGCAGCGGCTTTACCCGCAGGTGTAAAAGTTTATGCAAATGGTACGGTTACTAAAGATCCATTAACTGGTAAAGAAAGTACTACACTTAATTATTCTGCATTTTTTGAATATGAATCAGGAAAATATCAAGCAATGGAAACTGACTTATCTGTAGTAAATGGAAATACTGCGGACTCATCAATTGGAGATTGGAATTTTGTTTTGTCTAAAGCAAAATATTCAGTCTACAGTGGTGGGTACAGCAATAAAGTAACGAACTGGGCGGCTGCTTCTTTAGAAGGTGCATCGCCAGAAGCAACAGCTGTAAAAGCCTCACTATTAGGAAGTGCAGGACAGAAACATGCTGTAGATTATGACTACACAGTCAAAGCTTTAGGATTAGCATCACTTCCAGAAGCATCTCCAGCAACGGGAGCAGATCAAATTCCTGTAGCAAATGAAGATAGAAAAAGTGTTCAGGCAGATAAAGATGCTTTAGGTGTTAGTGGTATCAATATTGGGTACGGTACAGATATGGTTACAACAGCAGGACTTCTTGAGAGAAAGTGGGCATACAATAAAGAAGATGGCTATTTCTACTTTACAAGTCCAGTTAAATCAGGAGAATCAACACCACAATTATTGAAAAAGCTAATCTTTACAAATGATATTTCAACAGAATTTACAAATGCAACATATGATTTAATTGTCAAGATGGAAGCTATTCAAGCTACTAGAGAAGCTTTAACAGATAGTACAGGTTGGAACTTAAACGGAGCTGAGGGATCAGAAACTCAAAAAATTACAACTTATTTAGATGGACAAGCAGTAAGCTAATATTCAACTAAAAAGTAAATACGATGGAAGGGGAAAAACGATGAAGCAACGATTATTACAAGTATGTTTGCCATTTCTAGTGTTATACAGTTTATTAAGTGTTTTTATCACTTTTACCAGTGGATCGCTAGTAGCTGTTGCCAGTCAAACCCTTCCTCCAGGAGTGGTCATTGGCGATGAAGCAGGTATATCTGCCTCTTCAGAAGGAGAATATTACGTTGATTTGCCAAATGTCTTACCTGGAGAAAGTTATGAAAAAACTATTACGATTCGTGGTATGGATGTAAAAGAACCATTCGAATTAGGAATTTTAGTTACTCCTGAGTCAACGAAAGGAGTAATTAATTTTGATAAGCTTATCACATTGACTTTGTTTATTGATGGAAAAGAGTTATACAAAGGGCCATTATTAGGAAATGGTGAATTTGATTGGACAGTTCAGCCATTAATAGTAGGAATCTGTGAATACGGGAAAGATCAAATTTTAACAGCGGTATTTGAAATCAATAAAGATTTGACACTTGAAGATTACAAAGAAGAAAGTCAATTATTGTATCATTGGACTTTTGTTGCAACAAAAAATCAACCTAAGCCTTCGGAGGAGACGGTAGCTAGCAGTACGCCTGATAACCCCAAACCTAAAGGGACTTTTCCTATGACAGGAGAAGAAATCAAAAATCTGATTTATAAAACCTTAGCTGGACTACTGTTAGTATTAATAGCGATTTTATTGTGGAAAAAACGTAAAGATGATCAAAGAAATGTGGATTAGAAGAAGGGGTTGACAAATGAGTAGAGGGAAAAAATTGTTGAAAACAATCAATCAAAACAAACCTTTTTTGGCAGTGTTTTCTGTATTTTTAAGTCTGGTACTTGTAGTTGGAAGTACTTACTCGTGGATTACCTATAGTGATGAACAGATCAACCAAAGCAAGACCAACACTAGAAAGCTTTCTGCGGTAATTGATGGAAAATTCACACCTAACTTACAGTGGATGCCAGGAACAACGACTGAAAAGAACTTGCTGGTGAGAAATAATGGACAAGTTCCAGCTATTGTTCGAGTATCTTTGTATGAATTTTTTGCTCAGTTTGAACTTGATATGACAGATGGTGTTGGTAATGGCGTTCAGAAAATCGTAAAAAATCCGAGTGGAACTGATATGACGTTGGCTGATGCTGGTACATGGGCAAAAGGTAGTACATATAAGGTAGATTCTGAAAAATACTATATAGCATCAGAAGTTTATAAAGCAGATAAAACCAATCCGAGCACTGCATATGTTTATAACGGGAAACGACCGAATAAAGGGCTAAACTATTTAACGATCCAGTTTAACAATACTGACATTTATGACATAAATAATAAACCAAAGTCAGGGATTCGAAATTATTGGTATTACTCAGAGGGGTATTTTTATTATTCAGAAGTACTGCAGCCAAAAGAAGCAACTAAACTGCTTATTAAAAGCGTAACACTAGACAAAAATTTACCGAACAAATACAAAGGTTCTTTGTATCAATTAATTCCAGTTATGGATGCCCACGATATTACAAAGTCTCTAATGGAGGACTGGAAGATCGCTTCTAGTTCATATGTTGAAGCCATGTATCGTGGAAAAATTCGTTAGGAGGGATTAAAAATGAAACAAAAGAAAAAAATAGTTCATTTATTTTGGATAGTACCAATATCTATTGTGTGTTTAGTAGTAGGAAGTGCAGTGGCATATGCTGCGATGACGATGAGAGAAGAGAAAGTTAATCTTTTTCAAATTGGAAATCTTCAAACGAAAGTCGAAGAAGTATTTACGGAACCAATAACGATTTTACCAAATAAACCAGTTAATAAAAAAGTAACCATAGCAAACACTGGCACTATCAATCAGTTTGTTCGCGTGATGATTCATCCAGATATTCGTTTAGACAATAATGGGAGTATTCGATTGTTGCCATCTAAAATAGGTGGAGAACTTCTTTTGGATTTAAACAATACTCATTGGAAACTCGGTGAAGATGGTTATTATTATTATTTAAATGTTTTGAAAACAGGCAAATCTAATGTTACAGAAAATTTATTTACACAAGTAAAATTGAAAAGTGAATTAGGACAGGAATATCATGAAGCAACGGTTAACTTATTGATAAAAGTGGAAGCAATCAATTGTGCAAAGTATGCTTATCGTGATGCTTGGTGGCAAGGTGTTCCTAGTGGCGGAGAGCTAAAGAATATAGATGACCAGTTAGCTAAAATAGTAGAGTAAAGACTGGTACATGGAATAATTATTCCGTGATTTACTTTTTCAATTCAACACTCATGAAATGAGTGTTTTCAAAGAAGTCATTGATTTGGTGAGTATTGAAAAAAGGAGAAAATATGAAAAAAAAGGGACATAAAAATAAGCTGAAAAAAAGTGTGAAAGGATTAATTGTATTGTTATTTGTTGTCCTTATTGTTGGCTATTTTTTTATTAATAAAGATAAAATGAAAGCATCCACTGTAATAAATAATGGTGATTTTAGATTAACAGCAGAAAATAAATGGAGTCAAGAGGATCGAAAAAATTATGCAGATTTAAATTGGGACAAAGTAGCTGATTTAAGCCAGTCTGGTTATCAATTATATCAATCTGAAGATGGGAAAACATGGAATAATCGTTCTTTGAAATATGGCCAATCAATCAAAGTTTTAAACATATATCCTGATGAACTTAGGTCAAATACCTTGAAAAATTGGATGGACGGACTAAATTTAAAAGCTAAAGACGGATCTAATTTAATACAAGTTACTCCAGTAGCCATAAGTCAATATAATGCAAATCCAAATAATTTTTTAAAAGATAATACAGGTGACTATAAGTATGACGTTTTAATGTTTGGTTCTTGGGATACGAATAATATGAGGGATATCACTAAAAATGGAGCGGAAATAACAAAAGTATACCTTGATACAGGACGTGGAATATTGTTTGGCCATGATACTGTCAATAATACAAGAACAGTATTTTATGAGCATTTCAAAGATTTGTTAGGCGTTGGTAAACGACAAACAAATTCTATGACAGGATCAGCGGAAGTTCAACTGATCAATAATGGTTATTTAATGAAATATCCTTTTGAAATGGAAAATAATGTTGTTTTAAATATCCCTTATACTCATAATATCGAGTTACAAGATAAAAATATTGGAACAACGTGGCTTGAATTTATTAACCCCACAGATCCGTGGCCAAATCCAATTTTAGAAGATGGAGATTGGCGAGGTGGTTGGTACTTAAAGACTAATAACAATGTTGGGATGATTCAAACTGGTCACTCAAATGGTGCTTCAAGTTTAGATGAAAGAAAAATAATTGCCAATACATTGTATAATTTAGCTCAAGTATCTTTAAACAATTGGGCTATGGATCAAACGGTTAAGGATGATAAGGCTCCAGATAAACCTAATGCTAGTGTTCGTTGTGGTAAAGAAGGACAACTCAGTGTTAGAGTTGA
This sequence comes from Candidatus Enterococcus ikei, assembly GCF_017316105.1. Taxonomy (NCBI): domain Bacteria; kingdom Bacillati; phylum Bacillota; class Bacilli; order Lactobacillales; family Enterococcaceae; genus Enterococcus; species Candidatus Enterococcus ikei. The sequence goes on along the minus strand of NZ_JAFLWD010000012.1, from coordinate 14,737 downwards.
TGCTTCTGATAAGGGTAAGAAATATCAGTGGTATGTAGAAGCTGATACTAAATCATCCGGTAAGAAAAAATCAGATGTTGTAGAAGAAGTCATCATGAGTAATATTGAAGGTTACTTTTACGAATTGACAGATTCACCAAAATCAAAATTAAAAGATACTGTTGAAAGCTACAAAGATTCATACGGTAGAATTCCGAAAGAAAAATATGATTTATATGTTGCTCCGGATGATGATTCTGTCAAATATGAAACAAGAAGTGCTTTTACAATTAATGAAAATAAAAATTCAGAAAAATTTTTACATGTTTTAGCCGTAGATCGTTCAGATAATGTTTCTGAAGTCAGTAGTCAACAAATCAAAGATTTACCTCAAAATGTTAATTTTAAAGTTGAACGAACAAAAGATGAAGGGAAATTAATTGACCTAAATCTAGATAGAGCTATAGATAATAGTATGGAGGAATTAGAGTTCCGTACACCAAAAAATACGGTCATTAAGGATTTTAAATCCTTAGCACTTCCAGCAAATTGGACTGCATATGAACCAACCGAAACTGCTGAATATAAATCTTTTACATTTGCAATCAAAGATAAAAATGATTTAATGACAATTACTAATTTTATAAATGATTTACGATTCACCATTTATTCTCCTACGAATCAAAAAGGAGAAATTCAGGTGGTTTTTCATGAGAGAGCTCAAAGTACAACGCAAGTAAATGAAGTAACTAAAGTTTGTTGGACGGAGGAGATACCTCAAAAAGTTTCATTAAAAGCATTTGATGAAGCTGGAAATGCATTAACTTCCGCAGACTTATTATTGGATGAGAAGATAACAATTGGAAAACAGGAAAATATTACACCAAAAAATGTAAACTTTTATGATTTTGCCAAGTTAATAACTACTGAAGGAAAGCAGATTTCTCCACTTACGTGGACGATTACTAGTGAATTTCAACAAGGTCGTTTGATTTATGTATCTCGTAAATTGACAGTCCATGCTCGACAAGTTGTGACTAATAAAAATGACCAGGTTGTTATACCCAAGCAAGGGTTTGGGGTACTAGATAGTAAAACAGAATTAGGACAAAAGAAAGATGGATTTTCTTTAACAATGATTTCTGCGGACAATGATGAAATATCTTTTGATACTTTTGTTATTCGTTATCAGATCAAGGAATCCCTTTATTCTTTTACTCCCAAAATACCAATGAATTATGAGTTGGTGGGCTATGTAATGACAACTGCTAAGCAGCAACATTTGCCTAATAATAGCACTAAAACGCCAATTAAAGTTGATGTATCAGCTAATTCAGAAATATGGTTGACAACCTATATCAAGCCAATTAAAGAAGACCCATCACTCTATCATTGGTCGTATAAAGAAAATAACCTAGGTAAAATTAAGGCGAAGTAGCACAGATGCTTGGCTTGAAAAAGTAAATAAAAAAACGTGATGAACAGATACGAATGAAAGACTAGACCGACGAAACGAGGAAGTAGATAAGAATGAATTTAGGCTATGCTCGTGGAAATAAATTAAACAAACAACTGGATTTTTTAGAAGCTTATAAAGTAGATGAAATTTTCTCAGATGGCGCCCAGAAGTATGATGTGTTTCAAAATCCGGAAAGTGACTATCAACGATTACTAGATTATACAGAGTCAGGTGATTGTTTAGTGATTGCATTTTTAGAAGTCATCTCAAGAGATTATCAAAAATTACTTCGTTTTTTGGATGAGTTGGAAGAATTAGAGCTTGATTTAGTAGTGCTAACATCACCAGAATTGACTTTATTAGAATGGCGCGAAGTACTTTTTTGGGTAAATCGAAATGATCAGTTGTTACATCCGCGTTTAATCAAGCTGAAATTAAAACAAGAGAAAGATCGAAATAAGGAAACATATTCTGTGTTTAGCCGAGATCCAGATGCTAAAAAGCTATATCGAGATGTTATGTGGCAGTTGCTTGGGAAACATAAATTGCGGGAAATTTCTGAGAAAAAAGGCGTTCCTATTGAAACGATACATCGTATTCAACAAGAGTTTAAGCGAATTAAACTGGCGGTAGTTTTAGCAGTTTGTTTCTTTTTGGCAATTGCTACAATTAAAATAACTGAAAGTTTTTCAGATAATCTGCTAATTCAAATAGCTGTTTGTATTATTACTACGTTGGTTATTTTGTATAATACTTTAGCGGATAGTGAACAATCACAATGATATTAATTTGATAAACAATAAAAGTTTTGCTTCTTCCATCAAAATTTATGGGAAAAGCAAAACTTTTATTATTTAAAAACGCATCTGTTCTATTCGATCAAACGCTTCTTTCAATACGTCTATATCCTGTGTTGCAGCCAAACGAACATACTCATCTCCAGTCGTTTCGCCAAAAGCCTTTCCGGGAATCATCAAAACATTTGTTTCTTTCAATACTTTTTCAACAAAAGGAACAGAAGTCAGTCCAGTTTTAGAAATATTGATGAAGGCATACATGCTGCCTTTAACTGGATGAAGAGAAAGAAATGGAATCTTTTCAACTCGTTTGGCAATGTACTCCAAACGCTCTTTAAAGACTGAAACTACAGCTGGTACCAAAGTATCTGCATGATTTAAGGCAAAGATTCCTGCCTGCTGTGAAGGACTTGGAGCAGAATAGGTGATACTTTCATTGATCAGTTTTGCAGCCTCATTGATATAGTCAGGAGCGATCATGTATCCGATTCGCCAGCCAGTCATTGCAAAAGCTTTAGAGAAGCTACTAAAAGTAATTGTATTTTCAGGTGCAAAAGTTGCCATCGGGACAAAATCATCATAAAAGCAAAAGGCTTCGTAAACTTCATCAGAAAGAATATAAAAATCATGCTCGATAGCAAGATCAGCAATTGCTTTAAAGGTTTCCGCTGAGAAAACCGCTCCAGTTGGATTATTGGGCGAGTTGATGATGATGGCTTTGGTCTTATCCGTGATTGCCGTTTTCAATACATCAATATTGATTTGAAAACCATCTTCTTCATAGGTAGGGATAAATACAGGGGTTCCACCAGCGAAAATAACTTGGTCTTTGTAAGGAGAAAAATAAGGTTCATGGATAATAACCTCATCTCCTGGATCAAGAATGACTTGCAAGGTTAAATACATCCCATGTAAAGCGCCAACTGTGGCACGAACTTGGTTGGCCTTAAATGAGAGTCCGTACTGTGTTTGATAAAAATTCACTACAGTATCGATAAATTCCTGACTACCGCCAGATGCTGTATATTTAGTATGCCCATTTTTGACATCCGTAAAAGCGGCGTCAATGATTCTTTCGCTAGTAATCAAATCTGGATCGCCAATCGATAAATCCAATAAATCTGGTACTTGTTTCGCTAATGTAGCGATATCCATCAAGATATTCTCAGCAGGTTGCTGATGTTTTTTTGCAATGTTTGAACGATTCATGTTTTTACCTCCAATTACTTGTTGCTCTATTCATTCTATACTATTTTTTTAAGAGGACAAAGCAAGTTTGTTTATACTTGCTTTGTCCTCTTTCGCTTTTTATAAAACTTTTCTTAAAAAGTCTTGTGTTCTTGGGTTTTTCGGTTGACCAAAAATCTCTTCAGGGGTGCCTTCTTCTTGAATGATTCCAGCATCCATGAAAATCACACGATCCGCTACTTCACGAGCGAAGCCCATTTCATGTGTTACAACGACCATCGTCATTCCTTCAACAGCCAAAGCTTTCATAACAGCTAAAACTTCACCGACCATTTCTGGATCAAGTGCAGATGTGGGTTCATCGAAGAGCATCACATCTGGATTCATTGCTAAGGCACGCGCAATCGCTACCCGTTGTTGTTGCCCACCAGAAAGACTGGAAGGATAGCTAGTTGCTTTATCTTTTAAACCAACTTGTTCTAATAAAGCAAGAGCTTTTTCTTTTGCGGCTTCAGTTGTTTCTTTTTTGACTTTGATTGGACTGATCGTTAAATTATCTAAAACTGTTTTATGAGGAAATAAATTGAAATTTTGGAATACCATCCCCATTTTTTGACGAAGAGCATCGATATCTGTCTCTTTATCCAATAAATTTTTTCCTTCAAATTCGATCGTTCCGTCTGTTGGTTGTTCTAATAAGTTTAAGCAACGTAAGAAGGTACTTTTCCCGCTACCAGAAGGGCCGATGATTACGACCACTTCTCCAGCTTTTACATCTAAATCGATGCCTTTTAAGACTTCATTTTTTCCGAAGGTTTTGTGTAAGTTTTTAATATTAATCACTAGTGCTCATTCTCCTTTCAGCAACACCTAATAGGCGTGAGATGGTAAAGGTTAAAACAAAGTAAATCAATGATACCACGAGATATGGTAAGAATGGTTTAAAGCTGGCTCCTTGAACATTGCCGGCTTGGAAAATCAGTTCTGAAACACCGATAACTGAAACGACAGAAGATTCTTTGATTACAGTGACAAATTCATTTCCTAAAGCAGGTAAGATATTTTTGATTGCTTGCGGTAAAATGATGTAACGCATCGCTTGTGGTTGATTCATACCAAGAGAACGTGCAGCTTCTAATTGCCCTTTGTTGACGGCGTTGATTCCGGCACGAACGATTTCAGCAACATAAGCACCACTGTTTAATGCAAGAGCGATACAACCAGCAGCGATTTTCGATAAATCTAAACCTAGAACTCCTGTACCGAAATAGACGATAAAGATTTGAACTAATAACGGTGTACCACGAACATATTCAATATAGCAGATAGCAATTCCACGTAAAATTTTTGATTTTGATAACTTCATTAGAGCAAGTAAGCCACCCAGAATAGCACCAAACAATACACCCATAAAGGCTAAGAAAATGGTATAACCAGCACCGCTGATGTAGAATTTTCCGTATTTTCCAAGGAAGCTTTCATCGTCTGTAAACATTAATTTGCCAGCTTCTTTTTTATAACCATCAAGTAAATTATTATCATTGATGGTTTTAATTGAAGCGTTGACTTTTTGTTCTAAAATAGGTGCATTTTTAGGAATCGCAACAGCAGCATCTTTTTGACCTTGTTCAAACGATACGTCTGCAAATGTCAATTCTTTATCACGGTCAACATAAGCTTCAGCAACTGGTCCTTCCAGAACCGCAGCATCCACTTTTTTATTTTTTAAGTTCATGATGATATCTGGCACTTTTTGCAAAGAAGTTGGAATTGAACCGACAAGTTCTGTTTTCGCTAATTCTTCTTGTGTCGTTTGTTTTTGAACACCAACTTTTACACCATTAAAATCCTTTGTTGATTGAAATTGATCTTTGTCCGCTTTTCTAACGACAACTTTTTGTTGAACTGTCATGTAAGGCGTTGAAAAATTAACTTCTTGCAGTCGTTCAGGTGTTGGTGCCATACCTGAAATAATCAAATCGATTTTACCAGTTTTCAAGGCACCTAATAATGCATCAAAACCCAATTCTTCGATTTTTAGTTTAACGCCAAGATCGTCAGCGATTTTTTGTGCGATCGAGATGTCGAAACCGACTACTTGATCTTTACCGTCAACATCTGCATGAAATTCATAAGGGGCATAATCAGCGGATAGACCAACGATTAGTTCTCCTCGTTTCATGATGCTGTCGTAGACTGGATCTGGTTCTTCGGCGATTGCTGTAGTTACCGGGATAAAAGTGAGTAGTATCAGCAATATAGGAATAATAAGTGCTAAGGTTTTTTTACATAATTTCATTTGTTCTTCTCCTTTATAATAGAGTGATAACAGTTGAGTAAGTACAACTGCTTAGCTTTTTTTCAATAAATATTCTAAAAAACGTGTATAAATGTATAAAAATTTATTGTTTTTGGATGTGTTTTATCATATCATAGATTAAGGGAAAGGAAAAGTGAATTTTATCAAAGAATTTACAAAATTTCACTTTTGCATAAAAATTAGTAAAAAATGAAAGGTCGAGAAGAATGAATCAATCATTGATAGTAAGAGGAGCGCCGCAAGAATATGAATGCCGAGTTGGTGCGTGGGATGATTTAGAAGAACATTTAAATAGAAGAAAGATCAAACGAGTAATGGTTTTACATGGGAAAGATTCATGGGAAGCGGCGAAACCGTATTTTCCTACATTAATGAATATAGATGCGCACTTTGTCTATTATGGCGGAGAATGTACGGATGAGCAGACGATAGCGTTAAAGCAAATTTTTGAACAAGAGCAATTAGAAGCAATCATCGCTGTTGGAGGTGGGAAAATTGCAGATTTAGGTAAAGCTGTAGCGAATCAATGCAATACGCCTATTTTAATTTTGCCGACCTTGGCTGCGACATGTGCTGCGTATACTCCATTAAGTGTGATGTATAAGACGGACGGTGAAATGGATCGTTATGATGTATTTGCTCAAAGTAATGCATTGGTTTTGATCGAGCCTAAAGTTATTTTGGATTCGCCGATTGAGTTGATGATCGCAGGAATTGGTGATACTGTGGCAAAATGGTATGAAGCAGACGCGATGATTTCACAACTAGAAGTAAACCCAATTGAAATCCAAGTCTCTGCCTTCGCAGCAAAAAAATGTCGTGATGTTTTACTTGCTGACAGTCAAGAAGCACTTGCTGCTATGAAAGAAAAAGAAATCAATCAAGCTTTTTTAAATGTTGTAGAGACAAATATTTTACTTGGTGGAATGGTTGGTGGGTTCGGTGATGATTACGGTCGTACGGCAGGAGCTCATTCCATACATGATGCGCTGACAATTTTACCTGAGAGCCACCAACAGCTACATGGGAATAAAGTCGCTTACGGTGTTTTGGTTCAGTTAGTAATCGAAGACAAGTGGTCGGAAATCGAGCGACTAATTCCATTTTATCATAGTCTAGATTTACCAATTTCCTTAAAAGAGATGAAAATGACTTTGTCAGCAGATGAATATAACCGAGTTGCAGAACGTGCTGCAGAGCCACATGAAACCATTCATTATATGAAAGAAAAGATTACACCAGAAGTTGTCAAAACAGCCATGTTGGAACTTGAAACAGCAATGAGCAACAAATAAGTGAATTAAAAAAAAGAACTGGAGACAAAAGAAATTTATCTTATCTCCAGTTTTTATTGTCTAAGGATATACTAAAGAAAGCCCGTAAAACCTTGCAAATGCGAACAAAAAAAAGTATGATGAAGAAAGTGTAAATTTACAAAAGAAAGTAGGAAAATGAATGTCAGAACCAGCCATTCGTTATCGTTTAATAAAGAAAGAAAAACATACAGGTGCCCGTTTAGGAGAGATCATTACCCCTCATGGAACGTTTCCAACACCAATGTTTATGCCTGTAGGAACGTTAGCGACAGTAAAAACAATGTCACCAGAAGATTTGAAAGAGATGGGCGCAGGAGTGATTTTAAGCAATACCTATCATTTATGGCTTCGTCCTGGAGATGATTTGATTGCAGAGGCAGGCGGCTTACATAAATTTATGAATTGGGATCAACCGATTCTAACCGATTCTGGTGGTTTTCAAGTATTTTCATTAAGTGATATGCGTAAAATCACTGAAGAAGGTGTTCACTTTAGACATCATCTGAATGGATCTAAATTATTCCTTTCACCAGAAAAGGCAATCAACATTCAAAACAATCTAGGCTCTGATATTATGATGAGCTTTGATGAATGTCCGCCATTTGATGAAAGCTATGACTATGTGAAAAAATCAATCGAGCGTACATCACGCTGGGCAGAACGTGGATTGAAAGCTCATGCTAATCCAGACAGTCAAGGCTTATTTGGAATTATCCAAGGAGCAGGCTTTGAAGACCTACGTCGTCAAAGTGCCAAAGATTTGATTAGTATGGACTTTCCAGGGTATTCCATTGGTGGTTTATCTGTTGGTGAACCTAAAGCTGAAATGAATCGTGTATTAGATTTCACTACGCCATTGATTCCTGATAATAAACCAAGATATTTAATGGGTGTAGGAACGGCTGATTCATTGATCGACGGTGTGATTCGCGGAATTGATATGTTTGATTGTGTCTTACCGACTCGAATTGCTAGAAACGGAACTTGTATGACCTCAAAAGGTCGTTTAGTTGTTAAAAATGCACAGTACGCAAGAGATTTCCGTCCCTTGGATGAGAAATGTGATTGCTATACATGTAAAAACTATACTCGAGCTTATATTCGCCACTTGATCAAAGCGGATGAAACATTTGGGATTCGTTTAACGTCTTACCATAATTTATACTTCCTATTGAATTTGATGAAACAAGTTCGTCAAGCAATCATGGATGATAATTTACTAGAATTTAGACAAGCCTTTTTTGAAGAATATGGCTTCAATAAAGAGAATGCGAAAAGTTTCTAAAAAAATGATCAAAAGACTAGTGTTGCAAGAGAAATTTTGTTACAGTAAACTAGTGATTATACGATAGAGAGGTGAATAGATAATGGGCGGAGGACTTTCGTTTATTTTACCATTAATTCTTTTAGCGGGAATGATGTTTTTTATGACACGTTCGCAAAAGAAACAACAAAATGAACGTCAAACACTTTTGGATGCAATGAAAGTGGGCGATGAAGTTGTAACGATCGGCGGATTACATGGTGTAATCTCTGAAATCGACAATGAAAAAAGAACTGTATTGATCGATTGTGAAGGAATTATCCTTGAATTTGATCGTGCAGCAATCAAAACAGTAAAACCAGGTACAGTTGTTGCTAATGACAATGATGTAACTGTAGTTGAAACGAAAGAAACAGTTGTTGAAGAACCAACAACAATTTCTGAAAACGATGAAACGAAAGAATAAATTCCAGCTTGCTGGGATTTTTTCTTTCTAACATATAAGTAAAATACATAGATTATTTTTTAGAAAGAAGGAGAGGGCCATCGAAAAGCTATCTTGGCATCAAAAATTCTTATTAAAAAAAGAACTAAAAGCTAAATGCCGATCGTTTCAGCAACTTGGGTATTCATCTGTCAACGAAACAGAATTGATGAATTATCTTGTTTCTTATCGTTGGAAAAAGAAATCTCCATCATCGATCAAAGCGTGTCGTGAAGACATTTTACATATTGAGCCGAACGAATTTTTTGATTATCAGCAGTTGATTGCACAAACAAGTAGTTTAACAATCAAAGATTGGCATGATTTAACGGACCTATTCTAGCAAAAGAATAGGTTTTTTTCTTTTTGTCAGATAGGAAGCGCTTGTTTTTACTGCGAATAAAAAAACTTGATTAAATGTGAAAAAAATCACAATAAAACTATTTACAAGAAAAAAATAATGTTGTATGATGTGTATGTGAAATAGTTAACAAACAAAAAATAAATTATTTATTTTTCTAGGAGGATCATAATGGCTAAAACAATGAAGAAAGAAGATACCAAAACGACTGATGTATCAGCGATGATCGACGAGTTGGCAAAAAAAGCAAATGTTGCTTTAAAAGAAATGGAAGACTTCGATCAAGAAAAAGTTGACCACATTGTGCACCAAATGGCAATGGCTGCGTTAGATCAACATATGCCTCTAGCAAAAATGGCTGTAGAAGAAACAGGCCGTGGAATTTATGAAGATAAAGCAATCAAAAACATGTACGCTTCAGAATATATTTGGAACAGTATCAAACATGATAAAACAGTAGGCGTTATCAATAAAGATGACCAAACAGGATTAATCGAAATCGCAGAACCAGTGGGTGTGGTTTGTGGTGTTACACCAACAACAAATCCAACATCAACAACAATCTTTAAAGCGTTGATCTCAATTAAAACACGTAACCCAATCGTTTTCGCGTTTCACCCAAGTGCGCAAAAATGTTCTGCAGAAGCTGCTCGTATCGTTCGTGATGCAGCCATCAAAGCAGGTGCTCCAGAAAACTGTGTACAATGGATCGAACAACCTTCATTAGAAGCAACTTCAGGATTGATGAACCATCCTGGAATCGCAATCGTTTTAGCTACTGGTGGTAGTGCTATGGTGAAATCAGCTTATTCAACAGGTAAGCCAGCTTTAGGTGTTGGACCAGGTAACGTTCCTTCATATATTGAAAAAACAGCGAAAATCAAACGTGCAGTCAATGACTTAATCGTTTCTAAATCATTCGATAACGGTATGATCTGCGCTTCTGAACAAGCTGTGATCGTAGATAAAGAAGTATACGCAGCAGTTAAAGCTGAATTTGAAGCACACCAAGTCTACTTCGTTAAACCGAACGAATTACAAAAATTAGAAGATGCTGTTATGAACGAAGGTAAATATGCCGTTAATCCAGCAATCGTTGGTTACTCTGCTGAACATATCGCAGAATTAGCTGGTATCAAAGTACCAAAAGGAACAAAAATTCTAATTGCTGAACTTGAAGGTGCAGGAGCTGAATATCCACTTTCACGTGAAAAATTATCTCCAGTTTTAGCAATGATGAAAGCAAAAAATTCAGAACATGCTTTTGATTTATGTGAAGCAATGCTTGAATTAGGCGGCTTAGGTCATACAGCTGTAATCCATACAGAAGATGAAGATCTACAAGTGAAATTTGGTTTACGCATGAAAGCTTGCCGTATCTTGGTAAACTCTCCATCTGCTGAAGGCGGAATCGGTAATATCTATAACGAAATGCTTCCTTCATTAACATTAGGTTGCGGATCTTACGGTAAAAACTCAGTGTCTAAAAACGTATCTGCTGTCAACTTGATCAATGTCAAAACTGTAGCGAAACGGAGAAATAATATGCAATGGTTTAAATTACCGCCAAAAATTTTCTTTGAAAAAAATTCATTACAATATCTACAAAAAATGGAAAATGTTGAACGTGTGATGATCGTCTGTGATCCAGGAATGGTTCAATTTGGTTATGCTGATACGGTTCGCAAAGAATTACAAAAACGTAAAAACGACGTTCAAATCGAAGTATTCTCAGCTGTAGAACCTAATCCTTCTACAAATACAGTTTACGCTGGAACAAAAGTTATGGTTGATTTTGAACCAGATACAATCATCGCTTTAGGTGGCGGATCTGCAATGGACGCGGCTAAAGGCATGTGGATGTTCTATGAACACCCAGATACAGAATTCTTTGGCGCTAAACAAAAATTCTTAGATATCCGTAAACGCACGTACAAAATCGACAAAGCTGTTAAAACACAATTTGTATGTATTCCAACAACATCAGGTACTGGTTCAGAAGTAACACCATTTGCGGTTATTACAGATAGCGATACACATGTAAAATACCCATTAGCTGATTACGCATTGACTCCAGACGTTGCGATCATCGATCCTCAATTTGTGATGTCAGTTCCAGCTTCTGTAACAGCTGATACTGGTATGGATGTATTAACACATGCGATCGAGTCTTACGTTTCAGTAATGGCTTCTGATTACACGCGTGGATTAAGTTTACAAGCAATCAAATTAGTCTTTGAACACTTAGAAAACTCAGTGAAACGTCCGGATGCAGAAAGTCGTGAAAAAATGCATAACGCATCAACAATGGCTGGTATGGCTTTTGCCAACGCATTCTTGGGAATTTGTCACTCAGTAGCGCATAAAATTGGTGGAGAATATGGGATTCCTCACGGACGTACTAATGCGATTTTATTACCGCATATCATCCGTTACAATGCCAAAGATCCTTCAAAACATGCTATGTTCCCTAAATATGACTACTTCCGTGCCGACACAGATTACGCTGATATTGCGAAATTCTTAGGTCTTAAAGGAAAAAATACAGCAGAGCTAGTAGATGCATTAGCAACAGCTGTTTATGATTTAGGTGTATCTGTTGGAATCGATATGAACTTGAAAGCACAAGGTGTTACACAAGAAATTCTTGATTCAACAGTTGATCACATGGCAGAACTTGCTTATGAAGATCAATGTACTACAGCAAATCCAAAAGAACCATTGATCAGTGAATTGAAACAAATCATCATTGATGCCTACAATGGTTAATTGAATAAAGTAAGAAGAGTAGCTGAGAAGTTGCTCTTCTTTTTTTATGAAAAGGAGTATAATGGTGGTAATTAAAATGGAGGAGTCTATCATGACAATTAGAGAAGCGAAACTAGAAGATATCGAAGCAATCAATCGACTAAATACGTATCCGCTGCAACATGACTATCCGTTGGAAGATGCGAAAGAGCAATTAAAGTACATACTTTCATCACCAGTAAATAAAATATTTGTAAAAGAAATTGCTGGAAAAGTGATTGGTTATATCCAGCTAAGTGAATATGTTTGTACTTATGGACCTAAGCTGATGAATGTGATGGCGCTAGTGGTAGATGAAAATATACACGGTCAAGGTGCAGGCAAATCCTTACTTAACCATGCAGAGCAATGGGCAAAAGAAAATGGAGCAAAAGGTATTCGGCTAAATTCAGGTGTTGAAAGAACCGAAGCGCATAAATTTTATGAGCATCAAGGCTATGAAAGAGTGAAGAATCAAGTGAACTTCAGAAAATTATTTTAATCAAAATAAATCGAATCAGGAAAAGAGGAAACAAATGATTACATTAAAATCAAAAAGGGAAATAGATATGATGGCGAAGTCAGGTGCATTATTAGCGGATGTACACAAGCAATTGCGGACATTTATCAAGCCAGGAATTACAAGTTGGGATATTGAAGTATTTGTTCGTAATTATATCGAGAGTCATGGCGGTGTGGCGGCTCAAATTGGTTTTGAAGAGTACGAGTATGCAACGTGTTGTAGTATCAATGATGAAATCTGTCATGGTTTTCCAAGGAAAAAAATATTAAAAGATGGAGACTTGATCAAAGTCGATATGTGTATTGACCTGAATGGCGCAATTTCAGATTCTTGCTGGGCTTATTCAGTAGGCAAAGCGACAGATGAAACGAAACATTTAATGGACGTTACTAAAAAAGCTTTATATTTAGGCATTGAGCAAGCTCAAGTTGGCAATCGTGTTGGCGATATTGGTCATGCCATTCAAACGTATGTGGAATCTGAAGGTTATAGTGTTGTTCGTGATTTTATCACACATGGCATTGGTCCAACGATTCATGAAAAACCATTTTTTGCCCATTATGGAGAACCTGGTAAAGGGTTGCGATTAAAAGAGGGAATGACAATAACAATAGAACCCATGGTAAATGTCGGTTCGTGGCAAATGGAAATGGAATCAGATGGCTGGACTGCCAAGACAAGAGACGGTAGCTTGAGCTGTCAATATGAACATAGTTTAGCCATTACCAAAGAAGGACCAGTGATTTTAACTTCACAAGGAGAAGAAGGCAGTTACTGAGATAAAACATCGTTCAAAAATAATCAGGAGCATGGCTTTTTCAAATAACTCATTTGATGTATATAATAGGGTCAAAGTATTTGATTTATTCTATTTCAGAAAGGATGAGCAAAGATGTCCAAATTTTCTCCATGTTTATGGTTTGATGGAAAAGTAGAAGAAGCAGCTGAGTTTTATGTGAACGCATTTGAAGAGAGTAAAATCAATAAGGTTGATTACTATGTAGATAGCGAACATCAACCTAAAGGGTCAGTGCTGACGATCTCGTTGACTCTGGCAGGACAAGAAGTTATTTTACTGAATGGTGGTCCAGAATTTTCGTTTACACCAGCAATTTCATTTTTCGTAGAATGTGAGACGGAAGAGCAAATCAACAAGCTATGGGAAACTTTAAGTCATAACGGCGAAGTGTTGATGGAATTTGGACAATACCCATTCAGTAAAAAATATGGCTGGCTAAACGATCAATATGGTGTTTCATGGCAGTTAGTCTTAGCGGAAACAGCGCAATCTATTGCACCTATTTTTTTATTTACAGGAGAGCAGTTTGGAAAAGCCGAAGAAGCAATGAATCAATGGATCGACATTTTCGGTGACGGAAAAGTAGAATATGTCCAAAAAAAACCAGATGGAACTGTCGCACAAGGATTATTTACAATGCACGGACAACCATTTCGTGTGATGGATAGCGGAGAAGCACATGGTTTTACCTTTACGATGGCCACTTCATTTTATGTGTACTGTCAAGATCAAGCAGAAATCGATCGATTGTGGGACGCTGTCACTGCCAAAGGAAAAGAGTGGCCATGCGGTTGGATGGAAGATGAGTACGGCGTGTGCTGGCAAACAGTTACAACGGATATGGATCAATTATTCGATAATTCTGATCCTGATAGGGCATATCGTGTGATGCAAGAGTTGTATAAAATGAAACGAATTGACATAGCGGCGTTGAGAAGAGCGTATGAAGGGGAAAGTAAGAAAATCAAGTAAGTTCTTTTTCTAAAACTAAAATTATTTTGAAACGCTATTCAGTTGTTTGGACAAATGGTGAGGTATGAAGTGAAGTCTTTTGGGAAAAGAAATAATGAATTAGCATATAACCGCCGTGTGTGGGGGAGATGCAGTAATACAAAATTAAAAAGGGAGAAGATCCTGTTGAAACTGTAAAAAGAGAGGCTATTGAAGAAATAGGATTTAGCCTAAATGTAGGTGAGTTTATTGGAAAAGCTGAAAAACATTGGGTTTCTCCGCAATATTCTACTTTATCACAGCATAATATCGGCTATTTTTATGTTTGCACATTGGCTGATAAGATTGCAGTTCCACTAGAAAAAGAACCGATGCGTTGGGTATCTTTGGAAATCGTAGAGGAAAACCTATTTCACGAACATCATCTATATATGTTAAAGAAAACATTGCATTGAAATAACTTGATTAAAAAGTAAGAATTTGTTCAAAAAAAACTGTATAAGCAGGTC
>NZ_JAFLWD010000011.1:0-111538 GCF_017316105.1 Candidatus Enterococcus ikei | reverse complement strand
GTTAAACTAACAAGAGATGTTCCCAGGAAAAAAATACCAATTAAACCTAATATAATTTTTTTCAAAATAAATAATTCCTTTCTTATGTAAAATATTAATCTACAATTTATAGAATAGTAGATAGAAAAATTATAGTATGAAATTAAACAAATAGCAATAAATAATATTTTTTTTTGATAAGTAATTCGAACTAAAATCTGTGAGAATAGGAAGTTTAAAGCTGTCGTGGTATGTTTTGTTGAAAGAAAGTATATTAAATAATCTAGAAAAAAGAGGGGGATGCTCAAAAAAATGGAATTTATTTAAAGATATAGATATTAACTGTTTATTATAGGATGTCTATCTGTTTGTTATTCTTTTAACTAAGTAAAGGTAGTTTGAAAATGAAAAAAATCAAGTTATTAGGAACACTAGGGTTGGGATTACTATTTATCGGACTAGCATCAACTTGCTCATGCAGAGGATGAGTATTACGGAGAACGTGGTTATCCTACAAAGCAATATGGTTATACAGATGAATATGCTATCGCTTTAGAATTACCGCTACTAGGAATACCGACATTTTTCCCGGATGCTACAAATGATCCAACTTTACAATTTGGAGTATTCAAAATTACAGATCTTGAAAAAATGAATTATTTTGAAGCAGAAGCAGATATGAACAGTATAGACATGTTGCAGTACGCAAAAAATCTAAAGGAAGCGCAGATATTCGGAAAAGTAAGTGATCTAAGACCTTTAGGTAATACCAAAAATCTTGAGCACCTATCTTATAGTGGGCCAGCTACTTCGTTAGATTTTATTAAAAACTTAAAAAAATTAGAATCTGTATTTATTGACGCGACTAGCTATGATAATCATCATTCAGAGAACAATGATGATTATAAAGCAATTACAGATATCTCCATTTTTGACGAGTTAGAAAATGTAAAAGATATTTCTGTAAGCAGTAATGACAGACCGTTTCTGACTGTCAGTTTGAAAAAAGAAATGACAAAATATGTACTAGTGAATCCATTTATTCTCTCAAAACAATTTAAAAATGCAGCTTTGGAGATTACATCTACTACTCCAGGATTTACGTTTGAAAATGATATCCTAACTTGGGATAATTTATCACCTGAAACAAAAGAGTTGGAAATTTCATGGAAGATCAAAGGCTCATCCAACAAATTTAAATTTGCAGGGGAAAGTAAGATTCCTCTTTATTGGAAATAATAAGCATAGGAAAATTAGGGTAGAAGCTTGAAGTACATTCAAGTATTTTATCCATTTGACTGTAAGTGTAAAAAAATATAAAACAAACAGGCTCACTTGAACTAAGGAGCCTGTTTGTTGTAAGTATTATTATGTTTGTTGAAACTGACTATTATATAAAGAAGCATATAACGAAGGTTTCGCCAATAACTCTTGGTGATTCCCTTTTTCTACAATATCGCCATCTTTCATCACTAAAATCAAATCAGCATTTTCAATCGTAGATAAACGGTGTGCAATCACAAAACTTGTTCGATTGTTTGTCACTTCATCCATCGCTTTTTGAATATGAGCTTCTGTTCTGGTATCAACACTAGATGTTGCTTCATCCAAAATAACTACAGGAGGATTGGCCAAAATAATTCTGGCAATCGTCAATAATTGTTGCTGACCTTGTGACAATGAGCCGTTTTCACTGGAAATGATCGAATCATAGCCATTTGGCAATGTCCGAATAAAGTGATCACATTGGGCGATTTTAGCAGCTTCGATGACTTCTTCCCGTGTTGCGTCCATTCTTCCGTACGCGATGTTTTCCGCAATCGTTCCTTCAAATAGCCACGTATTTTGTAAAACCATCCCGAACATTGCACGTAGATTTGTTCTTGAAAGATCTGTGATATCTACGCCATCAAAGGTGATACGACCTCCATTTAATTCATAAAAACGCATGAGTAAGTTTACTAACGTTGTTTTACCTGCACCAGTTGGTCCGACGATCGCTACCATTTGTTTCGGTTTAACCGTGAAATCAACTTGCTTCATCAACATTTTTTCTTCTGTATAACCAAACTGAACGTTATCAAAAGCAATGGCGCCAGTTGGTTGATCGATGATTTGTAAGTTTGCTTTTTCTGGCACATCATCTTCAGCATCTAAAATCTCAAAGATCCGATCCACAGCTGCCAAGGCTGCTTGAATCGAGTTGATGACATAAGAAGCTGTAGAAATCGGTTCAGAAATTTGATTGATATATTGTAGATACGCTTGTAGTAAACCGATTGTGATACCGCCTTGTAAGACTAAGAATGCACCAATGATCGCACTGACGATAAAAGCCAATTGATTGATTAAACGAATCGCTGGATAAATCGCAAAGTTCATAAATTGCGCACTTAGAAATGCTTTGTAATGTTTTTGGTTCGTTTCTGAAATGACGTCTTTGGCATGATCTTGTTGATTAAATGTTTTCGTCACTAAATTCCCAGATAAAAATTCTTCTGTTTTATTATTTAAAATCCCAAGTTCAGCCTGACTTGCTTCGGCTAGTTTTTTGTTTTTGTTGGCAATTTTACCAGTTAAGTATGAGCTTCCTGCAATCAGGACAACGACGATCAATGTCAGTTTTACGTCAATGTAGAATAACATGATCCCGGCAAAGACGATCGTTGAGATCGATGTGAAGAATTGATTGATCCCAGTTAAGAAAACTTGTGATAGCTGATTTAAACTGGTTGTTGTTCGGCTTAAGATATCCCCTACTTGATGTTGATCGAAAAAGGCCATTGGTAATGATTTGAACTTTTTCGTAACTTCTTTTCTGACTCTTAATGTGATACGTTCGCTTAGGGAAGCCATCACACGTTCTTGTGTGTAAGACATTAAACTACTGATGACTGAAAATACGATCAGGATCAAAACGGGTGTCAATAAAGCTTCTTGCACCATTGGGAACGTGATATGACCGACTCCGTGGGTTTTGATCAGGGTAAGCAAATCATCAATAGCGATACCCATGATGAAAGGCATAGCAATGACTAAGGCATTCCCAATCAAACTACATAGAATCAAACCGAAAAATATCGGGCGTTCAGGTCGAATTAATTGAAAGAATCGTTTTAATGTTTGTTTATTTAATTTTTCCATCAGACTAGCGCTCCTTCCTTGATAATCCCTTGTGAGCGTGCAAACTCTTGGTAGGTTTTATTATTTTGTAATAGTTGGCTGTGTGTTCCTTGACCAACGATTTTTCCTTCATCTAGGACAATAATATTGTCTGCTTGTTGGATCGTGCTTAATCTTTGGGCAACGATCAGCAACGTTTTATCTGCCATTTCTTCTTTTAACGCGAGTCTTAACGCGGCATCTGTTTGATAATCAAGCGCTGAAAAGCTATCGTCAAAGATATAAATATCCGCAGGTTTGATCAACGCTCGAGCGATACATAAACGTTGTCTTTGACCACCTGAGAAGTTCGTTCCGCCTTGAGCTACGAATGAATCATAGCCATCTTCTAACGTAGCAAGATAAGAAGCAAGTTGAGAAATTTCAGCCGCTCGATCCATATCTTCTTTAGTGGCTTCTGGATAGCCCATCAATAAGTTGCTCTTGATGGTTCCGCTAAATAGAAAAGCTTTTTGAGGAACGTAGCTGATCTTAGAACGTAGCTCTTCTTGTGTGACATTTCTAATATCCACACCATCGAATAAAATCGCGCCTTCAGAGACATCGCTAAGTCGTAATAATAATTTTGCTACCGTACTTTTACCAGAACCAGTCCCGCCAACGATGGCAGTTGTTTTGCCTTTTGGAATACTGAAATGAATATCCTCTAAAACGGGTTCATCTGCTTGATCATAACTAAATGTTACATGGTTTAAATCAATCAAGGCATCTTGTGATCCAGTTTCTTCAAGTAAAACAGGTTGGTCCGTATCTAAAATTTGATCTTGTGTATTCAAAATCTCTTCGATTCTTTTTACTGAAGCGAGTGATCTTGGTAGCATAACTAAAACCATTGCTGCAATCATCAAGTACGCAAGCGTTAGTAAAGAATATTCAACGACTGCTGAAACAGTACCGATTTGCAAAGTACCAACAGCAACTAAATTTCCGCCAAACCATAGAATAGAAGAGAAAACCACACCCATCAACAAGAAGGCAACAGGAGTAATAAAAGCAAAAATACTATTTACTCGGATCATGCCATTTGCGTAATCAGAAAATGTTTTATTTGTTCGTTCTTCTTCATAATCTTGATTGTTAAAAGCTCGAATCATATTGATTCCTGTGAAAAATTCTCGTAAGGTTACAATGATTTTGTCCATTTTAGGTTGGATCAATAAGGAAAGTGGTGTTCCTTTTTTCATTAAGATATAAACGATCAACCCAAAAGTGGCAATTGCGATCAGTGGTACTAAAGCTAATGTCGCTGAATAAGTGAATGTCATATAAAGCGAGAATATGGCAATGATCGGTGCTGGTAAAATCAGTTGTAGAAACAACACGATCATTTGTTGAATATTATCAACATCATTTGTCATTCTTGTGAGCAATGAACCTGTTCCAAAATTATCTGCATCTTTAATAGAAAATGTTTGTAGTTTGTCGAAAAACATCTCCCGTGTTTCCAAACCAAATTTAGCGGCTACTTTAGCGGAAAGATAACTTCCAGCAATTGCTGAAAGCGCACCAAATAAAGCCATGGCGAGCATTTTAAGCCCAATTGTTTTGATGGATTGTTCGTCGCCGCTTGCAATCCCCACATCGATTAATTGTGCTACTAGTAACGGCACACCAAGTGTCCCGATAATTTGTAAACATAAACAAATGACTGTAGCAAAAATAAGTGTCCTATTCTTTTTAATGAAAAACTGAATGATTTTCATGTAAATTCCTCCTTTTCAAGACTCAAAGGGAATTCTACACCTTCAAGTCACTTGAAGGTCAACGATTTTTGTTTATAATTAGAATAAGAGGTGATTTTTATGGAAAAAGAGAAATTATTGACAGTAGGACAAGTCGCTGAAATCACGAATTTGCCAAAGTCGAAAATCCGTTATTGGGATGATATGAATCTACTGACCTCATCTAGAAACCAGCACAATGGTTATCGAATGTTTGACATGGAAGATATCTTAACAATCAGTGATATCGATTTTTATCGAAGGTTGGATATTCCCATTAATAAAATGACGAATCTTTATCGAAAATCACCAGAAGAATTATGGGCAATACTAGATGAGACTGAAAAACGAGTTGCCGCAGAATTAGCTGAACTAGAGAAAAAGAAACAAGGGATCAAACACAGAAAAGACCAATTATTAAGTTTGATCGAGTTGAAAGAAAAAGAATTTCTTGACGAACCATTGGATATAGAACGAATCATCCCAATTGATTTAAAAGATCCGAATGAATTACATGCATACATTGATAATCCTTCTAGCTTAGTGGTGTATATTGATTCTAAAAATGAAAAAGAAATCACCTATGGCTTTGCCGTGACAACAAAAGAATTTGTAGAAGAAGTGACGATTTGGCAACAACCTGAGCAACAAAACAAATCATATAAGCAATTCCTATTAACAATCAAATCAGATGATCCTTTAGAAAATAATTTCCAATCAATAAAAGGAAAATTGGAGCAACAAGGCTATCAAACTGGAACAATGGTAGGACGATATATTATGACTGCAGAGGAACAAGACGGATTTTATAGAGATTATTACAAGGCTTGGGTCGAAGTGAGTAAATAATGTTGGGCATAAAAATCGTAATATTGATAGGAAGGTGCTATGATTTATCCAATTACAAAAGGATGATCAGCAATGGAAAAATTACAAACAATTCAAGAAGTAGTAACCTTTATAAATGAAAATCATCTTGCTTTTTTGTATGTCTCGCAAGAAGACTGTTCAGTGTGCCATGCCCTCAGACCAAAATTGATGGAGCTGTTAAAAAAATACCCTAAAATTGAACTAAGAGAAGTTGAAGCAGATCAGGTCAAAGCTATTTCAGCAGAATATTTGATTTTTTCAGCACCGACATTGCTTTTTTTCGTTGATGGAAAAGAGTATCTTCGTGAAGGAAAGTTTGTTCAGTTTCAAAAATTAGCCGACGCAATCGCGCAAATTTATTCATTTGAATCAAATAAAGTATAGTTTAAAATCAGTAAATTCAGGGGCTTTGGTAATGTGTAAGGGTGTTTGTTGTCAAAATGTAAGCGTACTATTGACAAAGAAAATAAGTCGTTGTATACTTTGGTCAACGGATCGTTACTGGTTAAGCAGGCGTGACCTTTCACATTACTTTTTTTGGTGATGTTTGATATGGTCAGGTCTTTTTTCGTTTTTCAAGTCAAGAACAGGAGATAATTTCAATGAAAATACTGAAAGTTTTTAATAATAATGTTTCTTTGGTTTTAAATGATGACAACATCGAAGAAATCATTATGGGCAAAGGCGTTGGCTTTAACAAGCGTGAAGGTGACGTGATCGATTCAGCCCTGATTGAAAAAAGGTTTGTTCTTGAAGGTAATAATTCCGTTAACAATTTAGATAATCTGCTTGCACGAATCGATATTGAAGATATTGAACTGGCCAGTGATATTATTCAATTAGGGGAAGCAGAATTAGAACAGTCCATTGATGATTCCATTTTGCTGACATTGTCCGATCATATCGGTTTTGTTTTAAATCGAGCTGCAGAAGGATTACAAATGCGCTCACCACTGGAATGGGACATCAAACAGATTTATACGAAAGAATATGCATTTGCGTTGAAAGCCGTTCAAATGATGCGGGAGAAAACAGGGATTGCTATTCCAGATCAAGAAGCAGCTTTTATAACCCTTCATTTTGTCAATGCCTATAATTCTACTAGCAATATGAACGAAACGATGCTGACAACCAAAATCATTCAAAGCATTATTGACATTATTAAATACCATTATGGCAAAGAATATGATGAGACATCTTATGATTTTACTCGTTTCATTACCCATATTCGTTACTTTGTCAAAAGACAGTTGGATAAAGAAATTTCATCAAATGAGGATTCATCTTTGATTAATCTGATCGCTGTCAAATATGAACAAGATTATCAGTGTGCAGTCAAGATCAAAACATTTTTGGAACAACAATATGATTGGGTGATTTCCAATGATGAATTGATGTACTTAACACTTCACTTAAATCGCTTATCAAGCAATCAATAGGATCGTTACTGGTGAAGCAGGCGTGACCTAAGAAAAACACTTATTGTATAAGTGTTTCTTAGGTCACTTTTTTTATAAAAAAATGAATCGAAGAGAGGAACTACCATCATGCGTTATGAAGAAGAGAGTAAAAAAATCATCGAACTTGTCGGCGGCAAGTCGAACATCAATAGTTTAGTTCACTGTGCGACACGTTTAAGATTCAGTTTGAAGAATACAAAGAAAGCGGACAAAGAAGCTTTAGAAAAACTATCGTATGTAATGTCAGTAGTCAACAGTGGCGGACAATATCAAGTAGTAATCGGCAGTAAAGTACCAGATTATTATGCGGCGATTCAATCACTCGCTGATTTAAACGAAGATGCCCCTAAGACTGAGAAAAAACTAAGTTTTAATTATGTATTCGAAGTGATTTCTGGCGCTTTTTCACCATTGATTCCAGCAATGGCAGGTTCTGGAATGATCAAAGCTGTATTAACGATTTTAGTTGAAATGAACTTGTTGGCGGACACTAGTTCAACTTACATGGTACTAAGTGCAGCAAGTAATGCGATCTTTTACTTCTTACCTGTTTTCTTAGGAATAACGTTGACGAAAAAAATCGGTGGCAATATGTATGTTGGTGGCGTGATCGGTGCAGCTTTACTTGAACCATCGTTTACTGGCATGATCGGTCAGGAAAAGCTAGATTTTTTAGGAATCAATTTAAACGTTGTCGATTATGCAACAACCATTTTTCCGATATTTGTAGCAATTTTTATCTACTCATTCGTGGATAAAATCTTACGCAAAATCATTTTTAGAGACCTTCAATTATTTGCAGTGCCAATGTTTAGTTTAATGATCATGGTTCCATTAACGGCGTTGCTTTTCGGTCCATTTGGAACAGTGATTGGGGATGCGTTGTCACAAGGCGTGATGTGGTTGATTGGTAAAAGTGCGTTGCTTTCAGGAATCGTATTAGGTGGCGGAATGCCATTTATGGTTATGTTTGGCTTGCATTGGGGCTTTTCACCAATTACGCTTGAAAACTTGACCGTTATGGGTGGTGACCCGATTGAAGGAATGGCTGTTGCGGCTGTTTTTGCTCAAATCGGGATCGCAATTGGTTTTTATTTGAAATCTAAAAAGCATTCAAAAATGAAAGCTTTAGCTGGACCGTTAGCGTTGACTGGTTTATTTGCGGGAGTAACTGAACCGATTGTTTATGGACTGATTTTAAGATACAAACGTTTATTGCCTATCATAGCGATTTCTGGTGCCATTGGTGGTGCAATTTGTGGCGTGACAGGTGTTACGATGAATGCTTATGTATTCCATAATATTTTCTCTATCCCAGTTTATACACCAAAAATCGGTTATTTCATCGGAGTGGGTGCCGCTTTGATCGCAGGTGCAGTATTGACGTATTTCTTCGGTGTCAAAGAAGATGAAATGACAGATTTCTTACCTGAAACAGATCAAGGGGAAGATGATTTTCAAGAAGAACCGGTGAGCGAACAAGTAATGAATGAAACAACAGTTTATGCACCGCTTGAAGGAACAGTGATTCCTTTGAAAGAAGTAGATGATGATGTTTTCTCTAGTGAAATTGCTGGAAAAGGGGTTGCCATTATCCCGACTAATAATAAAGTAGTTGCGCCATTTGATGGAACTGTCGTAGCGATTTTCCCATCAAAACATGCGATTGGGTTAAAATCAAACGGGGGCAGTGAATTATTGATCCATATCGGAATCAATACTGTCAATTTAAATGGTGAACATTTTGAAACAAAAGTTGAAATGGGTGATACGATTACGCGTGGGCAAACCTTATTAGTTTTTGATCGTGAAAAGATCGAACAAGAAGGCTATGCAATGACATCGCCAGTTATTTTGACAGATGCACCAAGTATGGAAACGATGGACATTGTCAATACTACTGAGTCAGTAACACCAGAAACCAAACTATTTGTTGTAGGCTCAAGCAAGGAGGAAACGGAGAAATGAGAAACGATTTTTTATGGGGTGGCGCAGTAGCTGCTCATCAAGTTGAAGGTGGGTTTAATCAAGGCGGCAAAGGCATAAGCATTGCTGATGTAATGACCTCTGGTTCAAAAGATCATGCGCGAGAAATTACAGATGGTATTATAGATGGAAAATTCTATCCCAACCATGAAGCAATCGATTTCTATGGCCATTACAAGGAAGATGTTCAGTTATTTGCTGAAATGGGCTTTAAATGTCTAAGAACGAGTATTGCCTGGACCAGAATTTTTCCAAATGGAAATGAACAAGAACCGAATGAAGCTGGACTAGCGTTTTATGATGATTTATTTGATGAATTATTAAAATATGGTATTGAGCCAGTGATTACTTTGTCTCACTTTGAAATGCCGTATCATTTGGTTAAAAACTACGGGGGCTGGCGTAGTCGTGAACTGATCGGCTTTTTTACGAAATTTGCTGTAACCGTGATGGAGCGCTATAAAAATAAAGTGAAATATTGGATGACCTTTAATGAAATCAATAATCAACGCATCTTGGAAAATCCAATTTATTCATTTACTAACTCAGGTATTTTGTATCAAGAAGCTGAAGATAAATTAAAAACGATGTACCAAGCAGCGCATTATCAATTTGTAGCAGGTGCGATCACAGTTGCTGAAGGGAAAAAAATCAATCCTGATTTCCAAATCGGCTGTATGCTGGCAGCAACTCCAAATTATCCACTGACAAGTGATCCAAATGATATTATCGCTGCCCAACAAGAAGATGAAAAGCAGTTATTTTTCACGGATGTTCAAGTTAGAGGGAATTATCCACGTTGGACGATCAAAGAGTGGGAAAGAAATGGTTATGAACTGGATATTACGGATGAAGATTTACAAAAACTAAAAGCTGGAACAGTAGATTATATTGGTATCAGCTACTATTTAAGCAATACGATTTCAACACGACCAGAAGCAATTCGTTTAGAAGATGACTTGCTTGGAGACAGCTCTCTTGTTGAAAATCCTTATGTCAGTATGACGGAATGGGGCTGGTCGATTGATCCGGCTGGATTACGTCATTATCTAAATCTTTTAAGTAATCGTTATGAGCGCCCCATCTTTATTGTAGAAAATGGTTTTGGCTATGCAGACGAGCTAGTTGAAGACAAGATTCATGATATAGAAAGAATCGATTTTCTTAGCCAGCATATCCAAGAAATGAAAAAAGCTATCGAATTAGACGGTGTAGATGTTTTAGGCTACACGGTTTGGGGCTGTATCGATCCGATTTCATTTACCACCGGAGAAATGCGCAAACGTTATGGTTTTATTTATGTAGATCGTGACAATCAAGGGAATGGTTCATTAAAACGAATCAAAAAAGATTCGTTTGAGTGGTATAAACACTTGATCCAAACAAACGGAGCAGAAGTATAATTCATAGTTCTCTCACTGTATTTTAGTAAAATAAATACAGTGAGAGCTTTTTTGTGTAAAAAAGCATAAAATAGAGTGGACAACGTAGAATGGGGAATGAACAAATGAGAAAGAAAATTGGGTTTATTTTACTCAGTATAATAGTAATTTTAGTTGCAATTATTTATTTTGGTGGAGAGAAAGAACAGAACGAAGAAACGCTATTTAAGAAAGAAGCCATTGAATTTTGGGTAGTCAGTGATCCTCATTATATCGATAAAAGCTTAACGGATTCAGGTTTAGCCTTTAAAAAAATCAAACAGACAGCAGCGGGAAAAGAACTTGATTATCAAAAAGAAAGCTGGCAGGCTTTTATCAATAAAGCGATCGAGCAAAAGCCGGATATGTTGATCATTACAGGAGATTTAACATTAAACGGTGAAAAAGTCAGCGCAGAAAAACTAGCCGAACTACTCAAACAATTAACAAACAAAGGAATCAACGTTTTTGTGATTCCAGGAAATCACGATGTTAATGATGGCTGGGCTAGAAAATTTGTTGAAGAGAAACAAGAAAAAACAGAGGCGATCTCAATCGCTGATTTTAAAGAAATATTTGCCGATTTTGGCTATCAAAATGCCACAAATTACGATAAACATTCATTAAGCTATTCAGTGGCAGTCAACCCAAAATATAATTTTCTTTTCCTTGATTCCAATATATATCCTGAAGACAATCAACCTCAAACAAGACCTGCAACTGGAGGAACGATTCGCGGAAAAACAATGAAATGGGTCAAAAAGCAACTAGAAAAAGCGAAACAAGAAAAGAAAAAAACACTGGTGTTTGTACATCACAATATTTATGCCCATAACAAGCTATTATCAAGCGGCTTTGTGCTTAATAATGCGGACGACTTCAAGCAAGTTTTAGCGGATTATCAAGTACCAATTGTTTTTTCAGGCCATATTCATGCTCAAGATATCATGACTGAAACAATCAATAATCAACCACTAACTGAAATTGTGTCCAGCTCTTTTTCGATCGCACCTCAAGGTTATGGTGTAGTGAAACTAAACGGCAATTCATTTGACTATCAAAAACAAGAAAATACGCATTCCGTTTCTGAAATAGAAAATTATCCCCAATATATCAAAGAACTGTTTATTGAAGATGGAAAAAGACTGGGTTATTCTCAGTTGATCGATGCTGGATTATCCGATAGCAAACAACTAGATATTGCAGCTGAATTTGTGGGAGAAGTAAATTATCGCTTTTTCTCTGGGAATGATTTTATTACGGATAAAGAAGTGGAGAAAATCAAAACAGAAGCAGGTTATCAAATCATTACTGAAAATAGTAAATTTTTAAAAGAGTACATCGATTCGATTATCCAAGATAAAAACCAAGAAGACAATCGATTGAAACAGAATTTTAACTAATACAATTTTTGCAAACTTCCCAAATTTCAGATGAATGAGGGAAGTTTTTCTATTGATAGCTTTTGGTTATCATACCTGCGAATAAACTATTATCAGTTTCGGGCGTTTTGTACTATCATAATAAGATAAAGAAAACGCTATAACATAAACGATAAAATGAAGTAGAGGAGCGAAAAAAATGGAATTGATTTCAGGTGAAAAGGGATTTGAATTGGTACACCAAAGTGGCAACTGGGTACTAAAAAAAGAGATTGGTTTTTCTCCAGTTGAAATGTTAGTAGCATCTATCGGCGCATGCGGAGCCTATGTCTATGAAAAAATATTAACTAATTCTCACGTTGATTTTACGATTGAAAAGGTAGATATCTCTTATGAACGAGCAGAAGCTAAACAAGCGAAACCGTTAAGTAGCGTGGCAATTACTTTTTCAATTCGTGTCTCAGAAGAAGAACAAGGAAAAGCTGAGCGAGCATTGAAATTGATTGGAAAGAATTGTCCAGTCATACAATCGTTAGATCCAGAAATAGCAGTTGTTGAAAAAGTCACTTTTGTTTAGTTGATCCCTAATTATTATAATAGGAGGAATAGAATGAAAAAGTTTTTTGCAATTAGTGCGCTGGCACTTTTATTTTTTGTAACAGGTTGTAATTCGGCTGAAAAAACAGGGACAAACGAATCAAAAAAAGCAGTCGTTCACTTTACGGAGCCAGCAGAACTACTAACACTTGATACAACGCAAGAAGAAGATTTCACTAGTTTCAATGCTCAAAATCAAGTCCTTGAAGGGCTTTACCAATTAAATAAAAAAGATGAAACAATTCCTGCTGTAGCCAAAGAGTTGCCAGAAATCAGTGAAGATAAACAAACCTATACGATTTCTTTAAGAGAAGATGCAAAATGGTCGAATGGTGATTCAGTCACTAGCAAGGACTTTTTATACGCGTGGAGACGAGCAGTGACACCAGCCACAGCGCCATCATATGCTAGCTTATTTGTTTCTTCCATAAAAAATGCAGCGGCTATTTATCAAGGGGAAATGAAGCCAGACCAACTCGGTGTAGAAGCGCCAGATGAGCATACCTTAGTCGTTCATCTGATCAAGCCGATTCCTTATTTTACATCATTACTAACGTTTGAAACCTTTTTCCCAATCAACCAAACGTTTGCTGAAAAACAAGGCAGTGACTATGGAACATCAGCTAAAACAACACTTTATAATGGTCCCTTTGTTCTAGAAGGTTGGGAACAAAATTCTGATACTTGGAAATATGTCAAAAATCCAAAGTATTGGGATAAGGAGAATGTAAAAGTCGGTGAAATTCAAACAACTGTTGTAAAATCAACCAGCACAGCAGTCAATTTATACCAAACCGATGAACTTGATCGTGTAGTATTAGATGGAGAATTCTCGAAACAATATAAAAATGATCCAGATTTTCAAAATCAAAATGACACCAAAATGGGCTATCTTCGCTTTAATCAAGGACAAGGCAAGCTTTTAGAAAATCTCGACTTAAGAAAAGCTATCTCTCTGGCAATTGATCGTGATACGTTTGTCAAAAACATTTTAGGAGACGGATCTATTGCAGCAACAGGTTTTATTCCGCAAAACTTCGTACAAAATCCTAAAACTGGTGAAGATTTCCGCCAAGAAAGTGGAAGTCAGCAAACCTTTAATAAAGAAGCAGCTAAAAAAGCTTTTGATCAAGCTAAAAAGGAATTGAACAAAGACGAAATAACGTTGGTTTACCTAACCAAGGATACGGATACTGAGAAAAAAACAGCTGAATATTTAGCGAGTCAAATCTCAGAAGTATTGCCAGGAATTAAATTAGAGATCACCACATTGCCAAGCAATAACTTACAAGAGCGCTACTTATCTGGTGATTATGATATTGCTTTTGGTCAGTGGATGCCTGATTTTAAAGATGCGATCACATTTTTAGACATGTTTGCTTCAACTTCAGGGTTAAATCATGTCAATTATAAAAATCCGGCATATGATCAATTGATTAAAGCTGCGTCGGATACGGATGCATTAGATGAGGAAAAAAGATGGTCAGATTTATTACAAGCAGAACATCTTTTATTAGCAGAAGACTATACGATTGCACCGATTTATCAGCAGCAGACAGCTTTATTGCAAAAGAAAAATATTAGCGGTGTGGTAAAACATGGTTTTGGCTCACCGTATAGCTTTAAATATATTCAAGTAGAAGAAAAAGAATAGATAAAAGTTAGAGCAAAGTCTTTTGGGACATTGGCTCTAGCTTTTTTTTTCGTAAAAAAAGAATAACTTTCACTTGACACATGAATATATGTTCATGTATTATAGGTGTATAACATATGAACGGATAATCATTTGAAAAAACATAGTGTATATTTTCAGAAAACAACCAAAAAGGAGGAAGAATAAAATGGAAACAACTAAAGCGCATACTCATAACTGTACAAACAAAAAAGGGCATGATCACGATCACGACAGCAGTCATGGACATAGCCACAACCATGGCAAATCGCCAGTTATTTTATTTTTCACAGGATTAGCTATTTTCATCGTTGCATTTTTTATCAAGGAAAGCTCACTTTTACAAAATATTCTTTTTGTCAGTGCAATGCTATTATCTGGATATCATATTATCTTGGAAGGTATTGTCGATACGATCAATGAATCAAAAGCACAACGAAAATTTATACCGAATGTTCATATTTTGATGACACTAGCTGCATTTGGTGCGACCATCATTGGAAATTATGAAGAAGGGGCATTACTCATCATTATCTTTGCGGCAGCTCATTTTCTTGAAGAATATGCAGAAGGCCGTAGTAAAAGAGAAATTACGAACTTGCTTAAAATGAACCCAACAGAAGCTCGTTTGATTCAAGCCGATGGTAGTGTGAAGACAGTAGATGTAGCTGTCTTGAAAATCGGTGATAAATTGCAAGTTCTCAACGGTGACCAAATTGCCACAGATGGAATTATTCTTTCAGGACGTACTTCGATCGATGAATCTTCGATTAATGGTGAAAGTATCCCTAGAGAAAAAACAGTTGGTGACGAAGTGTTTGGTAGTACGATCAATGGCAGTGGGACATTTACGATGGAGGTTACGAAAGATAGCAGTGATACAGTTTTTGCTAAGATTCTTCAATTAGTCAATCAGTCTCAATCAAATCTGTCAAAAACAGCTACGAAGATCCAAAAACTAGAACCGTATTATGTGACGATCGTCTTGATTTTAGTCCCGATTTTTATAGCAGCTGGACCATTTCTATTTAACTGGTCATGGAATGAAAGCTTTTACCGTGGCATGGTATTTTTGATCTCTGCCTCCCCTTGTGCGCTTGCGGCAAGTGCAGTACCAGCGACGTTATCAGGAATTTCCAACTTAGCTAAAAGAGGAGTTTTATTTAAAGGCGGTTCTTATTTAGCAAACTTGGCAACCATCAAATCAGTCGCCTTTGATAAAACTGGAACATTGACCAAAGGCAAACCATCCGTTACTGATTTTTATTTTTTAACAGATGCAACGGAATTAACGGAGCAAAACTGTATTGACCTAATTGTAGCAATGGAAAAAACAGCCAATCATCCATTAGCGAATGCAATCCTAGACAAATTTAAAGCAGAAACAGAACTAACGTTGACGGTTGAAAATGAAATTGGCCAAGGGCTAGTGACAGAATATCTTGGCGATACGTATCAAATCGGCAAACCAGAAATTTTCAGTTTAGTTAATACCCAAATTAATGCTCATAATGAACAATACGCAAAAGAAGGGAAAACCGTTGTTTATTTTGCTAAAAATAATGAAGTGATCGGTTTGATCGCTATGATGGATGTACCTAATGAAAATGCCAAAACAGTCATTAATTACTTAAAATCACAAGGAATCCATACAACGATGATCACTGGAGATGCTGTATTAACAGGTCAAGCAGTTGGTCGTCAAATCGGGATTGATGAAGTGATTGGAAATGTATTGCCGGAAAATAAAGCGGCAATCATCAAAGATCAACAAGCTCGCTTTGGTAATGTGGCGATGTTAGGAGATGGTGTTAATGATGCTCCTGCATTGGTAACAGCTGATATCGGTGTAGCAATGGGTGATGGCACAGATATCGCTATCGATGTAGCTGATGCTGTATTGATGCAAAATGATTTGACTAAATTTAGCTATGCACATAAAATTTCTAAACGTTTGGATCGAGTAGTTTGGCAAAATATTCTCTTTTCAATGTTCATCGTAGTTCTCTTGATTACCATGAATATCTTTGGAAAAATGGATATTACGATTGGTGTGATTGCCCATGAAGGAAGTACGTTATTAGTTATACTAAATGGATTACGTTTACTGATCCCATCAAAGGACTAATAAAAATGAACGTGTTTAGCTCAGAGAACCAAAAAATTACTATCTAACCAATGCTTATCTATAACAAGAAGGTATCAAATTGCCAGAGGATGAGGCAAAACTAAATTTAGTTTTGCTTCATCCTCAGTTTTTTTGTCGTTATCACAATAAATAGTATCGGTAAATTAGGAACTAGCAAATATGTTTTTTTTACGATAAAAAACTTAAAATGAAAAAATATTATTAAGTAATTAGTTTGGAGAAAATAAGATATAGTAAAAATATCAATAACAAATATAAATATAGAAAAAATATGATTATCTATGGAATCGTTGTTTTTTTATGTAATTAGTTTGATATTTCAAGTTAATAATAAGGCGGCACTTGTATTTGAGTTAGCAAGTGATAAAGTTGAATTAAAGGGAAACTTGGGCATACGAGGCTTTCTCTGTGCTGAATGATAGCTGTTGATCATAATTGCTAACGAATTAAATAGATTAACAAAATAGGATGCCGCTTATATGCATAATTAATGTGAAATGAAAAATATTTATATAATGATATATTGATAAAAAAACAATAATTTTGTTATGTCTGAATTTGTTTTTTTGTAAAATAATGAAAAATATGTATTTGGTTGTGCAAAGAATAGTAATACGCCGTTAATTCAGTTTGTTTGTTGAGCCGTTATCTGATAAAATAGGGGAAGGTAGGTATAGTTTGAGCATTTTTGTCAATAAAAAAATTACCGTACGTGTCATTATAGTTACATATACAAGCAACTCATATAATTTACTTAATAGTTAGTTACGTACATTAAAAATAATCAATAAAAGAAAAGCCCCATTTTTGTAGAAGGAAGTGAGCATATGCTAAAAATTTTTGGCAAAGGTAAAAAAAGAAAAAAATACGAAAATTACGATGAATATGATGATGAAGATTACGACGACGAAGATTATGATGACGACGACTACGATGACGAAGATTATGATGACGACGACTACGATGATGATGAATATGATGACGACGACGAAGATTATGATGACGACTACGATGATGATGAAGATTACGAAGAAGACGATGATGACTACGACGATGATGATGATGATGAATATGATGACGAAGAGGAAGATGCTCGTCCGTTATTCTCAAGGAAAAAGAAAACACCTGCACCAAGAAAACCTAGTCCAAAGAAAAAAAGACCACCAGTTAATGAAATTATCGATGACGGTGAACTAGAAGAACTTCAAGAAGAAAATGAACAGCTTCAAGCTGACGTTCGTGAGTTAAAAACAGAATTGCGTAAAAGTAAAAGAGACCTCACACGTTTACAAAATGAAGTAGAAGCTGCACGTCAAACAAACGAGTCATTAGAAAATGAATTATCGATGGTGCAAGCTGTGCCAAAAGATTATGATGCTCGTATGGCAGAACTTGAACAAGTGAAAAGTAAATATAATAACCTTTTACGTGAAAGTAATCGCCAAATGGATGAGACTGACTTAAATCGTAAAAAAGCTGAGCGCTTTGCGAATAAAATCAGACAGTATGAACAAGAGTTATTGGCCAAACAAGAAGAAATAGATAAACTTTCAGAAGACCGTATCGTAATCATGTCGTCAGATACGCCTACTGACAAAGGTGTCTATGAAGAACTAGCAAAAGTTCGTCAAGAGTTAGAAACAGCAAAACAACAGTTAGCAAACAAAACAGCTGATGTTGATCAACAATTGACAAAAGAAGATATTGGCGAAGTCTTATTGGATGCTAAAAAACAAGCAAAAGAAATTATCAATCAAGCAAATCAACACGCAAATATGATTAACGAAGAAACAAAGAGAAAAGCTAACGTTTTAAAACGCTTAGAACGTGCTGAACAAGAATACCAAAACTATTACAAACGCATCAAAGATGTTAAGGAAGAATCAGAACAAGCCTTCAACCAAATCATCAACTTGGTGAAAGAAGATTCAGATCAATAAGAAAAGAGAGGACACAATGTGAAAAAAAGAAATCTAAACAGTAAAAAGTTACGATTATTAAGTGTAGGGTTGCTTACTTCAAGTGCTGTCCTTTCTGTTACTGATGTTCAACCAATTCTTGCTAAAGAAATCGATGATTCAGCAACAATAGGTTCTCAAGAACAAGAGCATGTAGAAATACTATCTTCAACTAAGGAACATGAAACGACAGAAAGTACAGTGGAAGGCACAGAAACTAGTTCTTCTTCTGGTAGCACTACAACTTCTTCGACAGAAGCTTCAACGGAAGAAAATAGTAGTGAATCAATAAGCTCGACTGAGGAGACCAGTTCTACACAGGAGACGACAGAGTCAACAGACACATCTACTACGTCAACAACTGAGTCAACGACTAGTAGCTCGACAAATACGTCAAGTAGTAGTACTACAAGCACGACTAGTTCAACAACGACTCCGTCAAAACCTAAACCTAAACCTAAACCTAAGCCACAACCAAGTAAACCGTCAAAACCTAAGCCAAATAATCCGACACCGCCAGTTCAAGGGCCTATTCAGCAGCCGAGTACAACGTCGCGGCCTAGTAGACCAAGTACTGGAACGGTGACTGGAAATAATACAAATAGTAGTTCAGCTGGTTCAGATCAGGTATTTCATATCAGTCCTAATCTGACAACCAAAAGTTTTGTTAAAGTAATTGGCGAAGATGCTCGCTCGATCGCTGGTGAGAACAATTTATATGCTTCAGTGATGATTGCGCAGGCAATTTTAGAAAGTGCTTCTGGAAATAGTGCACTAGCTTCTGCACCTAACTATAATTTATTTGGAATAAAAGGTAGCTATGAAGGTGCCAGCGCCAATTTTCTAACGAGTGAAGATAATGGTTCTGGGAGCATGTTTACGATTCGTTCCAATTTTAGAAAGTATCCATCGTATAAAGAATCACTTGGAGATTATGTAAAGCTTCTTAGAGGTGGTACCGATTCTAGCAGTGCTTTTTATAGTGGTACTTGGAAAACCAATACAAAATCTTATAAAGATGCAACGAAATTCCTAACAGGTCGTTATGCAACAGATACTAGCTATAATTCAAAATTGAATGGCTTGATTGATGCGTATGATTTAACGCAATATGATACATTGAAAGATAAAGGAAAAACTAAAAAAGCTAAAAAAATTACGTTGAACACTTCTTTTGATAAGCTAGAGAAGAAAGATGACAAAAAAGATCAAAATATTGAATACCTTACACATATTGTGAAAAAAGGTGAGTCACTTAAATCAATCAGTGATCTTTACAATATTTCTACACTAGCTATTTTAGAGAAAAATCAATTGGATCGTCGGATGCTATTTATCGGTCAAAAATTGAGTGTTCCAAAACAAGAAGATAAAATTACTGCAGTACCGAAAGAAGCAGCAGTAGATCGCTCATTAGAGATGGTTCAAAAGCTATCTAATGCATTTTCAAGCAAAGAGACTAAGCAAAAAACAACTAAAAAAGCAGCAACTAAAAAAGAAACAAAAGCAAAAGATTATCAAGTGAGTGCAACTCGCAAGAAAACAAAAGAAACATACGAAGTGAAAAAAGGCGATACGTTAGCAAGTATTTCTAAAAAAACTGGTATCTCAGTGTGGTCGTTAAAAGAGTGGAACGACTTGGATCAATATTTCTTAACTGAAGGACAGCAGCTTGTTTTAGCGCCAGTTTATGATCTTCAATCATAAAAAGAAGAAAGGAGAACGGTTTAATGAATGATTATTTCGATGTGTTTTTTCACCAACAAGCAATCCCATTCACTACAGGGACCGTTCTCTATCAAAAAGATAGCACAGAAGAAATAGTTGAGGCGTGTGAAACGCTCTATGAACGGTCAACAGGGGATTTTCTTACTTTTCTGGAGAACGATGAGATCTCTAGAAAAGTTATTTCTTCACCATTAAAAAAATATGTTGAGATTCAATTTTTCCATGCCCAATTGAATTGGGATGTATTATTGGAAGAACTAGAAGAACTTTTTCCACAGTTTATTTGGACCAAGATACTTGAAGAGGTCGATGGCGTTTTTAGTACATATTTATGTGAATTGATTCCTGTTTCTTTTAACACTGGGGAAGAACCGGTTCACTTTACTGTTTCAGCGAGTCTAAAGCAAATGGGTTATTCTAATGGGGAATCAGTTAGTAGTATTTTAGAGGCTAAACTTATCTCTGCTTTTCAAGAAGAAGAGGAAGTAACGATAGCTGCTGAAACCATAAGTTTTCCAGTAGAAGTATCTATAGAAGAGAATGTTGAACAAGAAGACATTGAAGAACCAGTTTTCTCTGAAAAGGATGAAGAAGAAGCTGAATCAAGTAGTGAACCAGTGGAGGAAGCTAATTTAGTGGTTCCTGTTCGATCAGGTGAAAATGAACTCTTGTTTTTAAAAGAAAGCTTGAAACGAGAGAAAGCGTCAAAGGAACGCGTGCGGGTAGCAAAAGAAAAATTGGAGTACGAGCTGCTCGCCATCGAAAACAGCTTACTCGTTAGTGGGTTAAAACGATTCAAAAAGCATCAAAAAACATCAATTGATGAAGAAGACTGGTATAAGCCTGTCCGAATTGATTTGATTCAGTATGATGATTTGTATAAAAAAGCTAAGTTTATCGAACAATCTTGGCGCTTAAACCACCAATTAGTAACAACTACTGAAAAAATGACAGTAACCAAAGATCAATGGGTCTATGAACGAGCGCGCATTGAAAAAATCAAAAATAGTGTATCAGAAATGGATTTACAATCTATGATGGAACAATGCCATTTGATCAATGAGCGGGTAAAAATTCGCCCAGGGTTTTTATTTTTTAAACCAAGAGTGAAATTATATCAAATCGATTATGAACAATTAGAAAAGATTAGTGCTTTTTTCGATATTATTCAAACAGAAAATAGGTTATTAGAATCAGTAATCGAGCAAAAAAATCTAAATGCATAACCAATAATGAAGAAAGCAGAAATGCTAGGTAACTACCTGGTTTTCTGTTTTTTTGTTTTTTACAAAAGAATATGGGCTTTAAAGTGTCTATTTTTTACCTTTGAAATACAGAAATTTATTGAAAAAGAGACGCTGAATCATAAAAAATCAGCTAAAAACTCTGTAATAATTCTGAGTTTTTGTAACATAACATTCGTTATAAAATATGACAAGAAGAAATTTCAGAAAAAAACATGATTTCTTTCACTAGAAAATTTTGATGAAAACTCAGTGCGAACAAGTGTTTCTGCGACTTTTTTTTACAAGCTGTCATGTAACGAAAACACTCGTAACGAATTGTCACTATATCTTCACCTATGAAATATTTTTAGATGTTAAAGTATGCAAAGTCGATAAACAAACGACGAAAATATTTTTTACAAAGGAGAAACAACATGAAATCACTTAAAACGATTTTATTAGCAACAACTTTGACTGCAGGATTTGGTATTTTTATGGGAACGACTGACGCGCACGCTGATAGCTTATATACAGTAAAATCTGGAGATACATTATCTACTATCTCTCATCAATTCAGCGGAGACAACGGCTTGATCGATTTAATCGCAAAAGATAATAATATTTCTAATATAAATATGATCTTTGAAGGGGAACAACTAACGATCAGAACTGCTGAAGAAGCAAAGCAAGTACCAGTTCAACAGGAAACTGCTGAACAAGTAACTCCAGCACCTGAACAAGTAACACCAGTACAAGAAGCACCAGTTGCACAAGAAACAGCTTCAACAACTGTAGCAACTACGTCATCTGCCAAAGAATGGATTGCTCAAAAAGAATCTAGCGGTTCTTATGGTGCTACAAATGGTAAATATATTGGTAGATATCAATTAGACGCTTCATACTTAAATGGAGATTATTCAGAAGCAAATCAAGAACGTGTGGCAGATAGCTATGTAGCAGGACGCTATGGTTCATGGGAAGCAGCTCAAGCTTTCTGGATGGCTAATGGTTGGTATTAAGCCAAAACAAGCAAGTAGTTAACTAAGTCATAAAATAAACAGAGAAGCAGCCTTTTGAAGGGCTGCTTCTTTTTTATACAATCAGTATGCTGATAGGCGACTTTATCTCAGATGTGAGTATAATTTAAGTAGATGAATACTATTTGAGGAAGGAGGAAGAACGATACCTAGCTGATATATACATCTCAAAACAAGAACGATTAGCATTATGGCAGAATAGCAAGAAATAATTACCAATTACGGGACAGAGCTAGGGAATCCACAATTTACGAGCAGGAGGGAAAGTCTACATGAAAAAACAAACACTACTGAACAGTATATTTAGAGTACTTCGTTTAATTTTAATTGCGTTTATAGGATATTTAGTTTATAAGTCATTATTTTCAGAAATTCTAACAAGAAAAATCCATATATTCTTATACATCATTTTTTGGTTATTCAGTTCATATCTGGTTCTCCCCTTTATCAATAAGCTGATGACTGGGCGGTATTTACCAGATTATTTTATTGGTCGCTCTAGAACAAATGATGGGCTTCTAGGAGATCCAATCAATCTAGCTTTTATAGGCTCTAAAGAAGAATTAGAACAACTTTTCATAAATGCTGGCTGGACGAAAGCAGAGCCGCTGTCATTGCATTCTAGTTTCCAGATGATCATTGCCAGTGTTTTTTCGAAGTCGTATCCTAGCGCGCCAGTTAGTTCTCTATTTTTATTTAATAAGAAACAGGATTTA
Source organism: Candidatus Enterococcus ikei (assembly GCF_017316105.1). NCBI lineage: Bacteria > Bacillati > Bacillota > Bacilli > Lactobacillales > Enterococcaceae > Enterococcus > Candidatus Enterococcus ikei. Next base: position 88,453 of record NZ_JAFLWD010000011.1, on the reverse strand, counting down.
GCTTTTGAACAGGAAATCAAAAATAATCCAAGGAGAAGGCATCATGTTCGTTTTTGGGAAACACCAGATAATTGGTATTTACCAGGAGGAAGAAAAGCAGACTGGTTGGGTGCTGCAACATATGATAAAAAAGTTGGTTTTTCTGTTTTTACAGGTCAAATCACTCATAAAATCAATTCAGATATTGATCACGAACGTGATTTTGTTTTAGAGACGTTTACAGAATCCAATCAACCTGTTTCTGTTGAAGTCGTGAAACACTTTACAACAAGTTATCATGGGCGCAATGGTGGTGGCGATGAAATTTTTACGGATGGTAACTTACCTTTTATTAAAATAGAAAAAGTGGAAGAGGTTACTTCTGTTTCCACCGTTTATTCGTAGTTAGTGTGTGGGACAAAAGTGCTTTTTACTTTTGTCCCACACACTTCCACTTTTTTAGATAGTTCAGCGTTTTAGATTAAGTAAGTACGTTTCACAATGTACCTTGGTAAAAGAAATAACACCAGATAATAAGAATAAACTAATGAGAGTGCCTTCTCGCACAAAAATTGGCAAATTATAGATTGAGGAAAGGATTAACGAAGTAGCAACCGAAAACAAATCGATTCCATATCTAAATTTTGTAAAGGAATAACCTGTCAAAACTGATAATACAATACAAACACTTTCAATTGGAAAGGGCAAGATACCAATAGAAATGACCATTCCCGTGGCAAAACCTGCTATACAGGTGCCTAATACAAAGATCACCATTTTAAAGAAATAATTCTCTAAGTTTAGCGGAGCTAATAGTATATAGGAAAAAAAGTTTATAATGTTACCAAGACATAGTATTGAAAAAAACATCAGCAAGTATTTCAAAAATTGCTTTTGTTTTGATAATAAAATAAACAGTAATAAAAAGAAAACATTCATTAAAAAAGTGATAGTTCCCACTTTGATATTGCTGGTAGAAGCAATCGCCACATTTAATGAATTAAAACTACTGACGCCAATATCTGCTTTTAGCGTTAAACTAATGCCAATTCCACTAAGCGCATAAAAGAAAAGTGAAGCTAAAATTTTTTTCATAAGAACCTCCTAATGTAAAAGCAAGTAAGCATGCTCATTTTTAAAACGAATGAGAGCCATCTACCTTTTAGTAGTAATTTAGCCGAAAGTCAATCATAATAATAGGAGATATCTCATGTTTTAAGGAGGAAAAATGAAAACTTATAGCTTAAATCAACTAGTAAAATTAACTGAAAAGGAACCTTTAAAGCTTCCAGACTATTTTTCTAAACATGTGTTGGAACAAGCCATGCTTTACGTTTATGATAAAAAAGAATATATTATTCGTTTCGATAAACAAGTAGATCACTTATTTCTTTTAATTGAGGGGAAGGCCAAAATCTACAAAATTCATGAAAATGGTCGACGCTCTCTGATTCAATTTTTAAGTAGAGGGGATTTTATTGGCGAACTTTCTTTGTTAGAAGTTGAAGAACAAGTTAAAGATGTGCAAGCAATTGATCAATGCATTTGTCTAGCTCTTCCTTATCATAAAGTGAAGCAAGAATTGTTGAATGATAATCATTTTTTGAGAATGATGGGTAAATACTTAGGTGAAAAAATCTTATTAAGAGTTGAACATTTTTCAAATAACCAAAACTATAAGTTGAAACATCGTTTAGCTGCATATATGTTACAAACCGAGGTTGAAGGGATCTATGCTGAAAAACAAACAGAGACAGCTGAGTTTCTAGGAGTTAGTTATCGGCATTTAATGCATACCCTAACAGAATTTCAAAAATTAGGTTTTATTATAAAACAAGGGAAAAGTTATCGAGTGAATCGTGATGAATTAATAGTACTTGCCACTGGCTTGATTGAAGGATAAAAAGCTGAGAAATCGAACCACATTAGCTTCAATGTTCATCCAAAAGTCTGAGAGAAACTAATACTTTTGAATGAGTAAGAAAATACAATAAAATGGTAAGCTTATAAAGAAAACAGCGTTATCATTTTGTTAGTTATGGAGTAAAAAATGTGGGGAGAAGAAAAAAATGAAAAAGGATCAACGGAACATTGTATACTTGATATTAGGTCAAATGATCTCGGTATTTGGAGGGGCGATTTTACGGTTTGCCTTATCACTTTTTGTGTTAGACCAAACAGGAAGAGCGGATATTTTTGCGACTGTTTTAGCAGTTTCCAGCATACCTGTCTTATTTGCGCCGATTGGAGGGGCGATTGCGGATCGGTTTGATCGCCGAATGTTGATGGTGTTGATGGACATCTCCAATGCTATTTTAGCTATTTTATTATTTTTTGTATTAGGGATGAACCAATCGGTTTTTCTGATTGGCATTCTATTATTTATCTTGTCGATTGTTGGAAGCTTTGATACACCAGTTGTTACAGCGAGTATTCCTCTATTAGTAGATGAGAGTGAATTGGAAAAGGTTAACGGAATGGTTAATGGTGTTCTTTCAATGTCCAATGTTGTAGCGCCGATTATTGGTGGAATTCTATATAGTTTGTTAGGGGCTCAAGTACTTGTTATCAGTAGCACGCTCTTCTTCATTTTGGCAGCGATAATCGAATCGTTCATTCACATTCCATTTGAAAAAAGAGCATTAGAAAAAGGCGTGTTCAAAACATTAACATCAGATCTAATAGAAGGCTTCAAAGAAGTTCGTAGAAACCAAGTGATTTTGAAGTCCATCCTGATTGCGGCCTTAGTCAATTTTATTTTGGCATCATTTTTTATTGTGGGTACACCAGTAATTTTAAGGGTAGTCTTACAAGCAAACGACTCAATGTATGGTTTAGGGATGTCTATAGTCAGTTTGTCTACAATTTTAGGTGCTGTTTTTGCGAGCTATTTTACTAAAAAATTACGATTGAATAATCTGTATCTCACCTTTACATTATCTGGATTACTGTTATTTGCAATGAATATAGGCTTAACATTTGCAGGAAGTTCTGCAGGAAATAGGGTGGGGTTCACTTTATTTGTTATAACAGGTGTTCCTATAGGTATGCTGATGAGTATCATATCCATCTACTTGATTTCGATGGTTCAACGAGTGACACCAAAAGAAAATCTGGGAAAAATAATGGCTACCATCGTAGCATGCGCGCAATGTGCGGTTCCGTTAGGGCAAGTAATGATCGGGATGATATTTAAACAGACAAGTACGAATATTGTTTTACCATTATCTGTTGTTGCAAGTGTAGTTCTGTTGATCTCAGTCTTATGTTATTATTTGTTCAAAAAGACAACAGAAGCAGATATTTATAGGATAAAAGAATAAAATTTGATCAGAAAATCAAATAATTTTTTTCAACTAAAGAAGAAGTTCGCTATTCAAATGAAAGCGAGCTTCTTTTTTAGTTATAGAATAAATACCTAGATTTTTCGTTTATTTTTTTTGTTTATCAAAAAAGTATAATATTTAAACTTTTTTTGATAATAAAAAGGAGCAGTTTTTTTATACTATTTATTGAAAGGAGAAGTGTGAAAAAAATCCTGTTCTAAGTAAGAACAGGAAATAGAGTTAACGGAAAAAAGAAAATGTGGATATATTTTTATTTTTATCTCTTTTAAAAGGTTAAGTGATTTGGATAATATTGTCAATTGCATATTTTAAAGATAAGAATACTGAGAATTATGTCAATAGTATATATTTTTTTTATCTTTTGTAAGTATAGCTTACTTTTATTCCAAGGAGATATCAATTTTTTCAATAATTTCTAAATATTTTGAGAAAAACCCATTTTTTTATAGCCGTCAAATTCGCCGTCAATTATTTTTGTGAAAGGGAGATTACTTTGGCTAGAAAAGGAGAAAACATTTATAAACGAAAAGATGGTCGTTGGGAGGGTCGATACGTTAAGGGCAGGAAAACCAATAAAGGGATTCACTATGGCTATGTTTATGGTCAAACGTATAAGGAGGTAAAGGAAAAACTAACAATAAAAAAAGCAACAATGCTTTCCGTACAAGAAAAATCTGAACAATTTTATGGAACGCTCAATAATTGGTTGGATTATTGGCTTGAAACGGTAATTAGTACAAAAGTAAAACCAGGAACATTTGATAGTTACAAAAGCAAAATTGACTGTCATATTCGCCCAACAATTGGAGATAAGGGATTAAATGAACTGACGACTAAACATTTAACAGATTTTATTGAAATTACAAAGAAAAAAATTTCTACCAATTCACTTCACTCCGTTTTTAGGGTACTAAAAACATCATTGAAATATGCAGAGAAGCTTCATTTTATTAGAAGTTCAGTATACGAAAACGTGGAACTACCAAAAATAAGAAAGCCAAAAATAACGAATATCTCGCAATTTGAGCACAAACTGTTAATAAAAGAAGCAAAAAAATCAGCCGATGGCCTAGCGGCACTGATTTCATTAGAAACAGGTATGCGGATTGGGGAGATAGCAGGTTTGAAGTGGGAAGATATTGACTTTGACAATAAAGTACTGTCCGTTAAACGGACTCTTCAAAGAGTAAAAACTTACTCAGAAAGTGGTTATAAAACACAAGTCATTGAAGAAAAGCCAAAATCTGAGACTTCAGAACGGATCATTCCACTGTCTTCTGATTTATTGGAGCAATTAGTAAAGAAAAAAAATATAAGTCGAAGTACTTATGTTGTTTCAAAAAATCAAGGTTTTACTGAGCCGAGAACTATTCGTTATCAGTTTAAGCGGCTGTTACGAACTTTTAAATTAGTCGACTGTTCTTTCCATGCGTTGAGACATTCTTTTGCTACTCGTTGTTTGGAAAAAGGGATAAATATTGCTGTAATCAGCTCATTGTTAGGACATGCTTCAACGAAAATGACACTTGATATTTATACAAATTCAAACTTAACAGAAGAACGAATCGCAGTAGAAGCTGTAGCTGCTATCTAACAGGAAAACCTGTATTCGCCGTCATGTTCGCCGTCAACTTAAAATTAAAAAGTTGATATAAAGAGGTTTATGGCATATATTCCTGTTCTTACTTAGAACGAGAAAATTTTATCAGAATTGTAAAAAATAGTAATTATAGTTAATTTTACTCCATATCATAAAAAAATAATAATTATTGAACTGTAAATCACTATTTTTATTTGGAAATGGGAAATAATTGTGTAAAATCGATGGGATTATAAGAAACATAATAAGGAGGAATTAAATGTTTAACATAGCTCTAGTAAACAATGTTGAAAGTAGCAAATTAGAATACATAACAGCTTTGAAAGAAAAAAAGTGTTCGATTCATCAAATTGATCCAACTGAAATTCGTGAAAGGGTACCAAAAATGGATGCTGTGATTGTCACAGAATCTGCTTTAGAAAATATTGGCTTGACCTGTGAATTTATTATCAAAGTAAGGGATTTAACAGAAGGTTTTGTTTGGGTTTTATCTAATGAATCCTCAAAAGTAAACCGAATTGTTCATCTACAACTGGGAGCAGATGGCACATTCGATAATCGAATAGACTCAGATGAATTTTGTTTATATGTCATGAATACTCTTGAACGAAGATTAGGGAAAGAGGGGCAAAAAAATAGTTATTCACAAATAGAGTCGTCCAAAAAAGAACAACAAATTCAAAACATTCGCTTAGTTCCAACAAATTTCTCTGTAAACATTGAAGGAAAAGGGGAAGTCGGACTAACTAAACTAGAGTTTAAGGCATTGGAAACGCTGATTCGCAATAAAGGCGAAGCGATTTCCTATGAAGAACTTTATAAAAGTGTATGGGGGAAAGAGAAAGGCGATAAAAAATATCGAGTAGCCAACCTCATCTTTCATTTAAGAAAGAAATTGGAAGACGATTCTTTTAAGCCGAAATATATCCGAACAGTTCGTTCTAGAGGATATATGTTGTCTAGTTGAAGACTAAATGGTAGAGATACCTTTAAATTGATTTCACTTTTTTCACTTAAAAGAATGTATTTAATTTTGAGTGGAGAAATTGAAATAAAGTGTGGTCTACACACAAAAAAATATGTGTAAGAAAGGAGTTGAGAAAAAAATGAAAACAAAAAAAGGTGTATTGATTGTAGGGTGTTTGTTGATTGTTCTGGTTATAGTAGTAGCTTTTCGTCTTAATGATACGAAAATCAAAGCTGAACATGCAGATGTTATAGAAAATTCTAGTCAACAATCCATTGATCCCCTCATGAAGAAAACGGAAGAAGAGTTACATGCTCAGGAAGATATTACGCTACCACAAATGAATGCATTTATGGAGGGGAGAGATTATCTGGATCCTCAATCAATAGCGGATGGAAAAATTACTGGTGGAATGACCAATTTGGAGTATCAGCTAAAGTATAAATCTTTAAATGCACAACAAAATGATGCATGGAATGCTAAATATAACTTTCGTCCAGAAACCAATGTCAAGCATGTTTCTACTTATGCAGAGTTTGCAAAGTACTACGAAGATAATGGGGTTTCTAAAATAGTACTTGATAATGATATCGTGACTACCAGCAATACCGTGAACCTTGGAAGAACAGAATCAATTGAGATAGATGGACAAGGTTATTTACTACGATTTGGGAATGGGTCTATCAATCTTTCTGATTTAACTAATATAGCGGATTTTGGACAAGCGTTCTCCGATGTTCCAGTCTTTCATATGCATGATATTCAAGTTGCAAATGGAAATGCTGCACAAATCGAAGCTGTGAATAGTTGGGGGTTTGTTAATGGTCGCAATTCTGGAGATTATACTTCTGTAAATGCTAATCCTAGAAATGGTTTGTGGCGTTATCGAATTGGTAACGTGTATACCCCTTCTGGATCTGCTGCAACAAATAATCAGAATATAAGAGGACGATTGATTTGCGCAAATCGTGCAGAAGTAAGTGTATGGGGCTATAACAAGTTAATTACTGGTGCTGAAAATTTTTACACCGGAGGAATGACGTATGAACCTTATGCGTATTATTCTGGGAAAATAGCTTACCATAACTATTCAACAATTTGGTTCATACAACCAGTGGGCACTAACAATGACAGTGGGAATAGTACTGGGACGATGAAATTCGATATTGGTGAAGGTGCTTTTGTTTACTTGCATAATACAAGAGATACAAGTACCGCTTTTCCAGGAGTATATGAGCATTTTGATCAGATAAAAGTAGGTAAAAATGCAACATATAATGCAAATATAGCTGGATCAGCATTATCCTTTAATAGAGATAATTCAAGTTTCTTAGCTGAAGAAGGTTCAACTGTAAATTTACTTTCTCGTCGTAATTCTCTTAACTATCCTACACTTGTTATTGGAAGTTCAAATAGTACGCATGCTACTACTGGTGTTGGAACTGCACCTAGAAATGTCAATGTAGAGTTCAAATCGAAAAGTAAAGTTTTTATTGTTGGTAGTAATAATTCTGGAGTTATAGGATATCGTGGCACCTCTAAAGGTGGCTCACAAGTGTTATTTGATAATCCAGAAACTTTCGATATTCGGAACTTACGTACGAATACAGGGGCAACTAGAGCATTTCTAGGGGATGAGAATACAGATCGGGGGAACCATAAATTTATTATACGAAATTCAGATATTTCTATTTGGGAAAATTCAATCGATATGGATGGGGCTCCTACGTATGATTATGCAGATGTTCAAGAAGTACAAGTTACAAATGCTGTAGCAGCAGGGAGCGTTACAAGTACGAATGATGATTTAAGAACCCAGTACACGCGAAGTAATTTCAAACGTATTTCAGGAATGAACAGTACACCAAAACTTAATTGGATACCCGTAACCGATGCTGACTATAGTCAAAAAGGAATAGTTCAGATTGGGTATACTGCGGTCGGTGGTGAAGATCCATTTGACGAAAATGGTGATGCAAAGGTTAAACCGGTTTATGCAGATGATATCCGTAAAGCGTATGTTGATTATATTGATACTCTAGGAAATACCTATACTGGCGTAAGTACGAAAGATAATTATGTACATTGGAAAAAGGCAGATCATGCAATTGCAGGGTTTCAGCTTGCAGGGAAAGAGATGAAAGGGACTCCTAAGAGAGCAACACTGACTAATGGAGTGTTAACACCTTACAGGATTGGAGAAGTAACAGCAACAACTGTGATCGATGTTACGCCACCAGATCCCGCAAAAGTTGAAAGTGGAAAAGTGACAAATGCGACGAAGCAGTTGACTGGAGTAGGGGCCGAATCTGGAGCCCAAATTTATATCGACACCAACGGGATACGTCAAGCCGGTGGAACCGTTAATGACGATGGTACATGGGTGTATGATTTACCGGGATATCTAAGCAAAGGTGATGTTATAGAAATCTTTCTAGAAGATAGTGCAGGAAAAATTACAGAAAAACTGGAGCCAGCTGCCCCTTCGACAAATAATGAAAATGGAAATATCAATCCAACTGTCGATATGAACTATCGCGATGCAACTTTTAAAGCTATTACTAAGTATGTTGTAGAAGATGTTATTCCAGATCAACCAACTTTAGTTAAAACGGCTATTTCAAGTGGAGGGGAAACAACTTCAGTTGGTGACATAGTAACCTACACATTAAAAGCAAGCAATCCAAAAGCTGATTCTCAAGATTGGAAAAAGGTCCGACTCGTTGATCAACTTGCGGAAGGGTTAGAATTTGACCCATCGAATCATGGCATTACGATCAATGGTGAACCGATCCAAGACTCCCAATTTGAGTATGAGGAATCAACACGTACGTTGACAATCCTTGCTGGTGATATAGCTGCTAAGAAAAATATAACAGCAACATTTAATGTAAAAATCGGTCGTGGAGTGGTTGGAGAGAAAATCAAAAATAAAGCGTCGGCTTTAGGAGATTCACCTCAAGAAACACCATTCGTTCCAGGTCCAACCAATCCTAATTCAGGACATGTTCTCATCTCAGTTGATTCTCAGGAGGTTCCTTTGCCGGGAGATATCATTCATGGCATTATCGAGTTATCTTCTTTTCCGACTGAAATTGATTTTGGAAAACAAAGAGCAACAGGGAATACAACGCGTGTTGAAACGCCAGAATATTCTGAAGAGTTGATTGTGTCAGATAACAGAGGAACACTGAAAGAATGGATGCTTACAGTAAAAGTAGACACACCTATGACATCGCAATTAAAGGAAAATGTTAAATTGCCGCGCGCGATTCGTTTTAGCAAAAATGGAAATGAAAGTGTTCTAGATGGTAACGCATATGAAATCTTTACTCATAAAAATGACAAACAGGGTGATGTCAATATTACTGAGACTTGGAAAAAAAATGGTCAAGGGTTCAAATTAGAAGTACCACCAAACCAAATCGGTTCTTTGGGTGTGTATAAAGCGATTCTCGTTTGGGAGCTAGCGGATGCACCACTACCGACACCATAATGGAGGGAAAATAAGATGGAAAGAAAAAAAGTAATTTATTTGATTATGACCGTAGTTTTATTTTCCTTACTAGGAGTAGGTAGATCTATGCAAAGCTATGCAGACGAAGGAGGAGCGGTAAATACGGATGGTGAAATTTCTTTTTTTGAAGAAGAACCCATCAAAGATTCTAGTAAACCGCCATCTGATAGTGATTCTACATCATCTGTTATCGAAAAGCCAAAAGGCAGATATCCTTCTACGGGTGAATTAGTGATAAAAAGTTTGGGAATCAGTGGGATGGCTTTAATACTGATTGTAGGAATTTTATTTCTTTGGAAGCGTAAAAAGGAGAATGAAAGGAAGGCGAGAGAACATGAATAAAAAAGTCCTCACCTTATCAACTTTAGTTCTTCTGTCTTTTGGTAGTGGTTTTCTGATGTCTAAGACAAGTTACGCTGAAAGTAGCGCATATCTAGTCAACGGTACTGTTGAGTTTGATGGTGAATACAAACAAGTTGTTGTAGATCCTGAAAATCCTGATCAGACTGTCGACCCAGGAACCAGTCCGAAGACGGATGGCAACCTTAGAATTGATTTTGTTCCTCAGCTTCACTTTGGGAGTAACAAGATTTCAACAGAAGATAAAATCTATCCTGTACATGGACAATTATTTCATGGCGATACTGAAGCTAGAGGGAATTTTATTCAAGTCTCAGATTTTCGTCCCAACGCAGCAGGTTGGACTCTTCAAGTTCGACAAGAAACACAATTCAAAAATAATAACACACTATTTAATGAATTAGATGGAGCGATGCTATCTTTTGATAAATCATGGGTAAATACTACTGGTGATTTAAATAAAGCGCCAGAAGTCTCCAAAGAAATCATCCGGATTGATAATATTGGTGAAACCTATCAGTTAGCAAAAGCGAATAACGATCATGTTAAAGGGACTTGGAGTATTATTTTTGGGGCATCAGATAGCAACCCCAGTGGAAAAAAAAGTACATTGAAACCCAAAGTGGACAGTCAAGGCAATCCTGTTTTAGATCCGAATTTTGAAAATAAGCAGATTGTTGAAAATAGTGCTGTCACTTTATCTATACCAGGAGTAACTAAAGTCGATCCGGTATCTTACAAAACGGTGTTAACTTGGATATTAGCCGAGTTGCCATAAATAAAACACAAAAACTAGGAGGAAACACAAATGAAATTAACACACAAATTATGCGGCGCTGCATTATTAGCAGTTGTCGGAGTAGCAGTGGCAATGCCAAATGCAACAAAAGCGGACAATGGAACAGCAACACAATACAATGGACAAGGAACTGTTGAATTTGAAGATGATACAGATGCCTCTTCTGACAAACCACATATTCCAGGTGATTCAAGTGAATTAGATTTAGAGCCTAATCCAGATAAAGGTCCTTTAAAGATTTTAGGAGCTAGCCCACTACAATTCGATAAAAGTAAAATTATTGAGCAAGGTGCAGCAGATGAAATGAGAGATATTCCTGTAAATAAATATCAGGATCCTTCAGGAGTTATTACTGAAAACTTTGTTGAATTCAAGGACAAACGTTCAGATACATTAGATCACTCATATACAGTAACAGCTAAGCTACAAAAGCAATTTACTCATGAAGTAAATACTGAAGGTATTTTGAAAGGTGCTGAAATTCACTATAAAACAGCACGTATTCATTCAGCATTTGCTGACGATGCATATAAGCCAGTTGGGTTAGAAACAGCCTTTGAATTAGCACCAGCAGAAGATGGAAAAGAGCCAGGTGCAGCGGTACCTGTTCTTAAAAATAGTGATTCTACAAAAGGAACTGGATACTGGGATATTTCTTTCGGAGACAAAACGATTGAAGCCGATGCTGAAGGTAGCGCGGAACAAGCAGTTACTTTGAAGGTACCAAAAAACTTGAGTTTACTAAAAGGAAAATATTCTGCAACGATTTTATGGGAAATCACAGCTGGTGTAAATCCTTAATAAAACAGAGACAACTTATTTGAGTTGAAGTAAAACAAGATTGAAATAAGTTCACTGATTTTAGAATCAGTGCACTTATTTCTAATTTTAGAGAGGAAAGTTTATGAATAAGAAAAAAACGCACTTTTTTAAATTTGTTTTATACATAAGTTTATTACTAATTCCAAGCACTAATGCATTTGCTACTGAAAAAATAAAAGGAACGGATCAAGAAGCAAAGGGAGGGTTTAGTTTTGAAACAGTCAAATCAGAAAAACAAGTCAGTGATGCGAATTATTTTGATTTAAAACTTAGCCCAGGAGAAAAACATAAAGTACAAATTAAACTTAACAATGCTGAAGAAAAGCCAATCGATATTTTGATAAGCCTAAATGGTGCTAAAACAAACAGCAATGGTGTCATAGAATATGGTCCAACAACGATTGAAGATGACGCATCCTTAAAATACAAATTTACAGATATTGTCAAAGGCCCAGAAGAAGTAACGATACCAGCAAAATCTTCGATAGATGTTGATTATGAGATTACAATGCCAGCAACCGAATTTGATGGACAGATTGTTGGTGGATTTCAGATTCAGGTGAAACCAAATGAAGAGGAAGAAAAAAAAGCTGATGGCGCAGTAATCAATCGTTATGCTTATGTAGTTGCGATGGTGTTAAAAGAAAATGACACAGAAGTTATGCCCAATTTAAAGCTTAATAAAGTGCATCCAGAGTTGCGTAATTTCCGAAATTCGATTTTTATTAATTATTCTAATGAAAAGCCTGCATTTCTTGAAGAAATGACACTTGAAACTCAAATCACTAAAAAAGGCTCAAAAGAAGTTCTTTATGATTCTAAACAAGCAGGAATGCGGATGGCTCCTAATACAATGATTAATTATGCTGTTTCAATGAATGGTGAAAAAATGATTCCTGGTGACTATCAAGCGCATATTAAGGTAACTGCTAGGGGAGACAAAAAATGGGAATGGCTAGAAGATTTTAAAATAACAGATGAAGATGCAGATAAATTCAATGATCAAGACGTTAGTTTGTTACAAGAGGCCAGCTTTGATTGGAAACTAATTGCAATGTGTGTTGGTGGAGTAGTAACACTGGGACTGATTGTTTTCTTTGCAATTCGAGCATTCAATAAGAAAAGTGGTAAAGGAAAAAGAAAGAACTCTTCAAAAGCGAATAAAAAAAAGTAACAGAGGTAAGGAGGAACCGATAAATGAGTGTTTTAGACTGGCTGTTCATTGGGTTATTGTCAATTGCTAGCCTCTGTTTAGTTTTTGTATTAGTGTTCATCCTGTTATCTGTTTCCACGAAGCAAAGAATGACTGAATTAAGGAAGAAGAAGTTACGTAACGAAAAGAAACAAAAAAGACGTAAAAAAGAAATTATTTTTCTGAAGCGAAAAAGTAAGTCGCAGTTAGTAACAGCTGTAGTAATGTTTTTTTGTGGCGCTCTGTTTATGGCAGGTTCATTTTATTCAAGACATTACCAGCAAACGCATTTAAGCCAAAGGGATTCTGAAGCAATTGTACAAGGTTATTATTTGATCAATAACATAGAAGAACAACTTCAAGCTGCATCAACAAGTGAAAATAAAGCAAAAATATCAAAAAATATCATAGAACTAGCGGGACGACTTACTAGCTATGGAGCTCGAATGGCTGATGTTCGATTATCGGTAGAAGGTCAAAGTACACTAACTAGAATGTATCAGTTGATGAAAGAGTTAGGGGTTAATTTAAACAACCAACCAAAGGAATTTCTTGATAATGATCAGAGGTTAGAGGAATTTGCAGATGATATAAAAAAAGCAAAGACACAACAAAAAAAAGTATTTAGCTATTTTAAAGTAAATGAAGACGCCTTGAAAAAGAGGAAATAAGGATACCTAGAGAGAGGTTATGGACAAAGGAGGGGTCCTATTATGAGTCTAATCAAGGGAAAAAAGAGTAGCAATAGAACAAAGAAAAAAAGGAAGCAGCTAACGAAAAAAAAAATCTCCCCTCCAAGATCTCAGAAACCTCAACCAGAAGCAAAAAAAAGATTCAAACGAAGTAAGGTGCCGCAGACTCATTTAAAGCCACCTAAAAAAAAGAATACTCAAAAAAAGAAAAAGCTGAAAAGAAAAAAAATAAAGAAAAAGCGACTGAGACGATTACTAATAGAGTTAGCTTTAACTATTTTTGTAACGAGTGGAATCTTGTATCTCGTTTCTGTACCAACGTTTACAATTGCTAAATTTGAAGGTTACTCGATGGATCCAACAGTCAATGAAGGGGATACAGTTTACGTGAATAAACTAGCCCAAATCAGACGATACAGACTTGTCTATTTCAATGTTCCGAACAATAAAGAGAAATCTGTTAGAAGAGTTATTGGCTTGCCTGGAGAAGAGGTCTTTTATAAAAATGATAAATTGTTTGTGAATAATAAAGAAAAAATAGAAACGTATTTAGCAAAATCATTATATGATGCTAAACAAACTGGAATAGTTTTAACAGATGACTTTAATGTTAGGCATTTGACGGGACAGTCTACAATTCCAAAAGGTAAATACTTAGTCCTTGGAGATAACCGAAAATATTCTTCTGATAGCCGGTATTATGGATTAATTGATGAAAAAGATATCATCGGAGTTGTTCAAATGAGATTAATGCCTTTCCATAAAATGATGAGGTATTAAATAGAGAAAGTTTTGAGAGAGAGTATGAATAAAGAATATTCATTAGGGAAAAGAAATTTAAAGTATAAACAAGCAGTAAAAAAGGTCAAAAGGAATAGAAATGGATTAGTTCATAAACCCAATCGTAAAAGAAGCGAACGAGAAGCTGAAAAACAATTAAAAAAAGTAAAAAGGTTATTCAAGATAGTCTCAAATGGGTTCTTTTTTCTTTTTGCTGTTTTTTGCTTGCTGTTTTTGATTAAAATGAAAGCACATATGGTTGAGGGGCAATCGATGAATCCAACGCTGAATCATCATGACTACATATTAGTGAGTAAAAAAAAGAAACCCGAAAGATATGATATCATCACTTTTGCACCGCAAGGAAAACCGAAAGAATCTTATGTAAAACGTGTGATTGGTTTACCGGGAGATACGATTTGGACAGATAGAGGGTTTCTTTTTATTAATCATCAAATCTCTGATGAAACCACAATTCCATATAATGGGAATCAAATAGGTGCTGTAGATTTACCAGATGGAACAGTGAAAATCAATTTAGCAAAAGAAGCATATGATGAAATGAGGTCACTACAAATTATTCCAGAAGGAAACTATTTTGTTTTAGGTGATAATCGCAATCATTCTAATGATAGTCGTCAGTTTGGCTTGGTTTCTTCTGATCAAATTGAAGGAGTGATGGTTCTCCGTTATTTTCCATTAAATCAGTTTGGCGCAGTGAAATAGTAATACAAGTAGAAGGATACGCAAAAACGGTGTCCTTCTTTTTTAAAATTTTAAGATGAGGTTTAAAGAATGAAAAAAATATTGAACTATATACAGAAAAATGGGTTCTTTCTACTTAGTAGTTTTATCGTACCTATTATGATTATGGTAGTGGTTTATTATAGTGTAGGTGTTTATCCTGGTGGTCCAAAGAGTATTCTTGTAAGTGATGCCTTTTCACAGTATTCTAATTTTCATGCTAGCTTTAATAATGTTTTACATGGTAAACAGAATATTTTTTATTCTTGGTATGGTTCTTTAGGAATAAACTATTGGGCTTTGATTTCGTATTATTTAGGCGGAATATTTACACCTCTTGTTTATTTTTTTGATAATCAATCTATTCCAGAGTTTTTCTATTTTCTTACGTTATTAAAAATCGGCTCGATGGGTGTTTCTTTTTGGCTATATGCACAACAGACATTCACTCTTAAGGCTTGGCAGCAACTTATATTAAGTATTATGTATGCTCAAATGAGTTTTCTAGTTGCCCATGCAGAAATTGTTATGTGGATTGATGCTCTTATTTATTTACCATTAGTAGTGTTAGGGATCGATCGCATAATAGAGAAAAAGAAACCGATTGTTTTATTTGTTACCTACCTCTTATTATTTTTGTCGAATTTTTATATGAGTTTTATGATTGGTATTTTTACTGTTCTCTATTTTATTGCTCGCTTATATATAAACAAAAAAGAGTATGTAAACAATAGTTTAATGTATTTGATTACCTCAGTGCTTTCAGGATTAGCTTCAATGATTATTATTTTACCTATGTTGTTGGATATAAGGAATAATGGTGAAGAACTAAGTAAAATCAAAACAATCAAAACGGCTTCAACAGGAGTTCTAGATATTATTGTAAAAAATATGATTGGTATATACGATTCTACCAAATATGGAACAATTCCTTTTATTTATATAGGATTATTTCCTTTGATTTTATGTTTGTTATATTTTATGTCTAAAAAAGTATCTATAAGAAATAAGATTGCGTATGGCTCACTATTTTTGATTTTGATTTTGAGTTTTTATTTTGAACCACTGAATTTATTTTGGCATGGTTTTCATTCTCCGAATATGTTTTTATTCAGATTTAGTTTTTTATTTTCGTTTTTGCTATTAATGGTTGCAGGTTACAGTTGGGAAAAATTAGCCGAATCAGATTTTAATAGGATGGTCAATCTAATTATTGGGATGATCACATGCGTTATTTTAGTCAGTATCTTTGGCGAGAAATTACACTACACGTATATTTCTGTAGTCTCAATTATTGGAACGATCATTTTTCTGATTGTCTATCTACTTATGAATTATTTCTTCTTTAAGAAAAGAAAACAGAGTCATTTTATGGCGGTGCTGTTTGTTTTAATAGTGGTCCTTGAGGCGTCACTAAATTCAAAGGGAATTATTAATGGTATGTCATCAGAATGGCGTTACCCTAAAAGTGATAGCTATGAAAAAGCGTATCAGCCGATTCGTACATTAGTTGATAAGGCGGATGAGCGAAATACTAATTTTTATCGGATGGAAAACCTTTCGCAAGTGACGATCAATGATAGCTTTAATTATGGTTACGCAGGTGTTGGGATGTTCTCTTCAATTCGTAACAGACATTCATCAGAATACTTATCTGAATTAGGATTCTTTTCAGTAGGAACCAATTTATCTATTCGATATGAGAATAATACTTTGTTGATGGATTCCCTACTAGGGATAAAATATATCATTGATAAAACAGATCCAATGAAATATGGTTTTGAGAAAATTGCAACAGAAGGCGAATATTCTCTCTACGAAAACAAAGAAACACTACCTTTAGGCATTTATACAAATGAAGACATCTTCTTACCAAACGCTGTTCAAACTCAAATAGATTTATACAATCAATTATCTGGCATGAAGGATTCGTTTTTCTCTATTGATGAAATAGCTCTTGTCGATTCTAAAAATGTAGAAATTTCTGAGTCGGGAAATGATGTGGAGTATAGAGCTTTAGATACAGAAGATCCAATCGTGCTTATTTGGGAAGTTGATGTTCCTGCAAAAACGCAGTCGTATATTTCTTTGTATCCTGTTCAATTTAACAAAAGTGTTGATGCAATGCTTCGACTTGATGTTGGGGAGAACTCTCATGTAACAGAATATCGAAAAAGCGGGCAATTTTTTAATATTGGTTATTATGAAAAGGCAACAAAAGTGAAGGTAAAGGCATTATTTTACTTATATCCACGCGATAACAGAAAAGATTTTGATTCAATTAGTTTTATTAAACCAGATGCTGCACATTTAGATATAACAAAATATCAAGCAACATTAGATAAAATTAAAGAAAAAGCGATAGATTTCAAAATTAAAGGTCGAAAAGCGATTGCTAAAATCGATACCAAAGAAGAGCAAGTCATCTTTACGACTATTCCTTATGATAAAGGCTGGAAAGCATACGTAGACGATAAGGAGGTAGAGATTCCAACCTTTAAAGATGCTTTTTTAGCAATTCCAGTTCCAAAAGGTAAACACACATTAGAATTGGTCTTTTTGCCGCAAGGCTTTTTAATAGGAGCTGTGTTATTTGTAAGTGGTATAAGCTTGTTTATTGGTTATGTAGTCTATCTGAATAGAAAGAGTCACTACTTTAAATCTTGATTTAGTTAGGAATGGTGAAAAATTGATGTGGCGGTTGAAACGAAATGTAAGTGAGTATCCTAGTTGGCTTTTGTATATGATGTTTCTTTTTTTGAGTATTCTGTGCATCTATTTTACATTCATTTCAAATGGAAAACTTTATGCAGGAGACGATGTTGTTTTTCATATGGGGAGGATTGAAGGGCTAAGTAGGGCAATTCAGCAAGGAGATTATTTTCCTAAGATCAATTACTATTTTCTTTTTGGTATGGGATACGCTTCAAGTATTTTTTACCCAGATCTCTTTTTATATCCAGCAGCTCTATTTAGAGTTGTTGGTTTCACTATAACTCAAAGTTATATACTATATATGATTTTAATCAATTTTTTGACTTTTGTTTCGGGCTATTATTCATTTTTATATGGATCAAAAAATAAAACAAAAAGTTTATTCTTTGCTGTGATTTACGGCTTAGCTTCCTATCGTCTATGTGATGTGATCGTTCGAGGCGCGTTGGGAGAAACGTTAGCCTTTTTGTTTCTTCCAGTTGTTATTTTGGGAACAATACAGATTGTCCAAGGAGATTATCGGAAGTTTTTCTTTTTGGGGATTGGTATGGCAGGAATTTTTTATGCTCATTTATTGTCAACAGTTATTTTTTCCATGTTTATAGGTCTGTATTTCCTTTTAAATATCAGAAAATTAGTAAATGAGAAACAGCGTATCAGCTATTTTCTATTATCTATAGCGCTGACGATTATTCTAGTATCACCAGTACTGTTTCCACTACTAGAACAGCTGATGTATCAGCAGTTAAATGTTCAGACAAAACCAATTTTCTACTTACAAAATAGTGCGAGTAGTTTATTTAAATATCTAAATATCAGTATAAATAATACAGGCTTTAATAATTTAGGTATATTTATATTTAGTTCAATGGGGTATTTAATTTTATGTGTAAAAAAAATAACCACTACAAGCAAACAAATGCTTATTATTGGAAGTATCTTTCTATTTGTAACAACTGATTCCTTTCCCCATGCTCTTTTTCACAACACATTACTAAATACGATACAGTTTACATGGCGATATTTTATGATCATTTCAACTGTTATTTGTTGGGCATTAGCGGATAGCTTGGATCAATTATTACCTAAAAAAAGCGTAAAATTTGTGAGTATCATTGTATTTCTTTTTATGATCATTCAATCGATTTCATATCAAATGAATGCAAAGGAGGAAAAAAAATTTCTGCATAAGGATTTTGAAAATCCTAATCCAGCTGCATTGGGAAATGGAAAAGAATATTTACCGATTAATATGGATTTTGACCGATTCATTAATAATCCTCACAATATGCGGGCAGGATCGAAAAAGATTAAGTTGATCAATCTGAAGCGTGGTTACGATTTTATTCGTTTAGATTACGACGCACCTGAAGAGACAACACTTACTTTTCCATTAACCTTCTATAAAGGATATACAGTCAAGTCAACAGGCGATCCGTTAGTTAGGGGATTACAAAATAGTAAGGAAAATGTTGGCTTGAGTGAAGTTGTAGTAAAAGGAAAAGGACAATTAGCAATCAGCTACACAGGGACTAAGATTCAAAAAATAGCTAAAATACCTGCCGTTGTCCTAATTGTTGTCTCAAGTGTCCTTTTCTTAAGGAAGCGACAATTACTTGAAGAGAAGAATAATATGAGGAGTTAAGCAATTAAATAGGTCAGAAAGTTTGGAGGAATGAAATGAAAAAAATTAAGGCAATAAGTTTAGTAATGACAATGCTGATACTGATTTCTGGATGTGCTAAAACAAAACAAGGGAAACCTTTGTCTAATGAGGAGGCAAGTTTATCATGGTCTAAAAAACAAGATAAGCCCTTTAGCTTGGTTAGTTTTCCGGAGGTTTCTGAAGAAGAAGCAAAGAAACTTATGAAAGAAAACTATGATATTTCTGTTACAGATTTTTATATGTCATCCATAAAGAATACCAAAGAAGCGTTCTCCAATAAAGAATACCAATGGAATGAACCTATCTATCGTGTTAAAGGTTCTGATCAAGAACTGATCATGCATACTTTTATGGAATATCAAAAAGCAGATGAGAATCTTGATATTTATGGCAGTTTAGAAGCTATCTACAAATTTGATGCCAAGAAAAAAGAAAACAAATTACGTCGTCAAAGTTTAATCATCATTGGTGAAAAAATAGCGAGTGAAAAGACTAAAGAGGGAATTGAACTTCTTTTACAAAAAGAAAGTAAGACAATGAAAATAGTTGATTCAGAAAAAGTAATCAAAAAATATCAAGAAACAATAAAGAAACCTAAAGATGAATTAGCGTACAAAACGATTAGGATATACGATGATTCAAGAAAAGCTGTTAAAGATAAAACAATTGGTCGGATTATCCAAGTTGTTTTTAACTCAACAGGTGAGGTATGTGAGTTAGAGATGAGTATCACGGATTATAGTGATTAAGCATACTGTATGAAAAAAGAAGACATTCCTTGTAGAAAAACGAGGATGTGACAGAATGATGTGCGCCCTAATAGTTGTACGTAAATTATCTACTGTTTATCAGGATTTCACGTGAGTGGGACATGACTCGAAGAGTTATGTCCCACTCACGTTTGTTTCAGTTACCCAACTTCTGGAAAATAATGAAGTAGTAGTGTAAGTGCCAGTGATTCTATCTGTTTGGCTACAATAAAAAAGGTTTTGGATATCATGGTTATTAGTAGCAATTACTTACAATTTGTTTTATTCTAATGTTAGAAATAAAGGTAATCCCACTGACAAATGATGAAAGCAGTAAGGAGATGGAAAGATAAGCTTAGTGTCAGTTTTTTATTGTCCTATAAAGAATATAAAACTTAAAACGAGGTGGAAAATTTGAAAAAAGTGTTTAGAAAAAATGTAAACGTTTTATCAGTTGCCGTACTTATTGTTTCTAGTTTAGTTTTATCTTTATCTATGTTTGTTCCCAATCATTCTGTTGAAGCAGTGGAACCTTCTACTTATCGTAACGTCATGTATTATGGGGACTGGTCTATATGGGGGGGAGAAGATAATTTTTATCCTAAAGATATCCCAGCGAATCAATTGACTCATTTAAACTATGCATTTTTAGATTTTGATAGTAGTGGCAATTTAAAATTTACGGATAAAGATGCAGCAGTGGGCGCACCTGTCGGGCAAGAAGGCGTTCAGTGGAATAGCGCTAGCGCAGGAGTTTTAAATGCAATTCAAGATATACGTGCAAAAAATCCTAACTTAAAAATTGGTATTTCAATCGGCGGCTGGTCAAAATCAGGTGATTTCTCAGATGTCGCAGCTAATCCGACGACTAGAGCTAATTTTGTCAGCAATATCGCTAAATTCATTAAGTATACTAATATGGATTTCGTTGATTTGGACTGGGAATACCCTGCTTCTGTTCGTGAACCAGATAAAGTGGACAACACAAACGATGAAGGAACACCGCATGCCAAACCTGCGGATAAACAAAATTTTATCACACTATTACAAGATATTCGGACCGCCATCGATAAACAAGGAAAAGAGTTAGGCAAAAACTACGAGCTATCCGTTGCATTGCCTGCTTCACAAAACACCTTAAAAAATGGTGTGGATGTTGCAGAATTATTTAAAGTGATCGATTTTGCTAACGTGATGACGTATGACATGAATGGGGCTTGGACACCAAATAGTGCGCATCATAGTGCATTATATGGCAATCCATCTGATCCTAATTATGCCAGTGGATTTTCAGTAGATCAAACAGTCAACTATTTAAAAACAAATGGTGCGCCGTCTAATAAAATTGTGATTGGTGCAGCCTTTTATACTCGTGGTTGGAATAAAGTAGCTGCTGGAACAGATACTGCTCATCCAGGATTATTCCAAGCGGCAGAAAAAAATAATAAAGATGCTGATTTATCACCAACTTATGGTGCGAATAATAAAAATCCCTTAAAATCAGGCGATGGAGGTCGTGCAGGTGGTGTTTGGCCGTATCGTAATATTGCAGATCTTAAAGTAAAATCACCAGGCTTAAAAGAATATTGGGATGATGTAGCAAAAGCGCCTTACATGTATAATCAAACAACAGGTGAGTTTTATACCTATGATAATCCGCGCTCGATTAGTTACAAAGCAGAATATGTGAAAAATAATCAATTAGGCGGCGTGATTTCATGGATGCAGTCACAAGATAAAGCGACCGATACGACGAAGCGTGACGAATTAACGAAAGCAATCAAAACAGGTTTATTTGGTTCAGCTAACTTGCCAGCCAATAAAACGATTTATGCTGATTTAAATGTCAAAGCGACAATCGTACCCTACAATGAAAATGGTGCTGGCTATGAAATCACAGTTAAAAACAATGAGACTTCAGGTGAAACAGGTGATGTGCTAAAAGCCGTTGAAGCGGCCTTTGAAACAGTAAAATTACCTAAATTATACATTCCAGTCAATGCAGCCGAAACGCTGACTGCTGGCGACTATAAAGCTGGAACTGTTACCGTTGAAGGGAGCAATGTTGTGGTTGATCTATCATCTGTTTATGATGCACAACAAATTCCACAAGGCACAAGTTATACATTTAGATTGAAATCGAATGCTGCAACCGTTGATGTAAATCGAATCAGCAGTATAGCATTGACGCAACGAATCGCAAAAAATGGTGCGGAACTTGGCAAACAAACAATCTATGGTGGCGGCGCGGTCAATCCAGATCCAACAGATACAACACCACCAACGATACCAGGGAATCTAGTGGCAGGAACGATTACGGATACTAGTGCCGTATTAAGTTGGTCAGCATCAACAGATAACGTGAAGCTAGCAGGTTACAAAGTATACCGGGATGGCATTTTAGTAGGAACTGTTACGAATACAACCTATACAGATACCAGTTTAAAAGCCAACACGACATACAATTATACTGTAAAAGCGTATGATGCTGCGGGCAATCTTTCAGCAGATAGTAATGTGGTTTCAGTAAAAACAAAAGAAAGTACAACACCGCCTGTGACTAATGAATGGGATGCGTCTAAAGCGTATAATGGCGGTGATATTGTGACATATCAAGGTAAGACCTACAAAGCAAAATGGTGGACTCAAGGTAACGTACCTGGAACAGAACAATGGGGTCCTTGGGAATTAGTGGGATAAAAAGATAAAGAGTTCAAGACAAAAGAGTTCAACTTATTTTCAAAGGGATTGTTTCTGATTCCATCATTTATTCGCATTTAGGGTGTGAAACAAAAGTGATTTTTACTTTTGTCTCACACCCTTTCTTTTATTCTGGTGGTGTATCTAAATAGTCATGAATAAAATGTGCATATTTTTCAACAATCGCTTGTCCTTTTGGCTTTAAAACATAGATTCCAGGATTGACCATATCTGCGATATAATCATTTGTAAACTCTTTATTTAGCAGTTGAGTTGCCTGCTCTTTAGTATCACATTTCTTCAAGCCATTTTCTTCAAACACTTTGTTCAATTGAAATAAAGACCAGTAATCAATAACTGAAGCATCATTTAAAATATCTAGATAATCAGCAAACAATAACTCATTTGTAGCTTCTACAGGATCAATTCCTAACTCCATTTCAAAGAATTCTGGAAAAACGGGAATGGCGGAATCTTTTTCAGCAAGCCAATCCAGTAAGATTACTTCGCCTGGCAATAAACCATCCTCATTGCGGACCATCCTTTTCTTTGGCACAATTTTAGTTGTACCCAGAGCAATAGATTTTAGCCAGTCATCGATATTTCGGTCTGCTGACATCACTGGAAATTCTGGATAAGTTTCATAAATAGCCACGATTTTTGCAAGTTCTTTATTTAAGTCAACAATCTCCTTTGGTTCTTTTTGTTTAAAGAAATCAAATAATCCCATATCTTGCTCCTCTTGTTTATATTTATCAATGTATCAAAGCTGTTTTACTGATATAAACTGGTGTATCGCCTAACAAAGTAATCCAGGAAAAACGTCAAAGGATAATTCCCGATGCGGACATAGTTTGTTGTCGTAACATTCATGGATAGGTCGAATTGGTTCGTCAGTGTATTTTGTGTATGCTGTGTTAAAAGAATCGATTTGGCTGGACTATCACTGATTTTTCTCATCAGTTCACTACTTCGATTGAGTAATGAGCCATAAGATGAAATGACGATCACGATCGACTTTTCACTCAGTTCTTCTACAAAGGCTTGTTGTGTTTCTGCTGTTTCTCCAACAAAAACCAGCTTTTGGTTTAGGAGAAAAGAAAGTTGCAAATCTTTTGCCAGCTCAAGTGTGGAACTGTAACCAATCAGAATCACTTCATCTGCTTGGTGGATATCAGCTAATAAATGATCGACCTGCTCAATATCGATTGTTGCTATGACATCGTTTACTGCTGTGATGATTTCTGCTCCATAAGAAGTAAGGTAGCTTTTTGGATCATCTTTAAGATCAATTAGCTCTTGTTCTTTCATCCGCAAACCACTATGCTTTTTCATCGTTCCTAAAACAATCAGAGATTCTCTTAAAGAAGCAAAGTTAGATAAGCCAAAATGATGGCAAAAACGTGTAAGAGTTGCAGGTGAAACAAAACAGCGTTCTGCAATTTCAGTGATGGTCAGTGTTTGTATTTCATTTAAATGGTTAAAGAGATAGATGATGATTCGTGAATACGTCGCATCTCGTTTAGTTGTGTTTAAATAATGGAGAAAATCAAATAGATCAAGCATCAAAAAACTCCTTTGCAAAGGTTCATTTTCACAAATATGAAAATGGGGACAAATAATGAAAATAACCCTTAAAATATAAAAATAACGCAACTTGTTCTCATGTTAAGATAAGGTTGTTACATCAATTATACACTAAATCAATGACCGAGAGGATGGGAAAATATGAGCGGATTTCCACAGAACTTTTTATGGGGCGGTGCGACGGCTGCTAATCAGTTTGAAGGAGCATTTTTAGAAGACGGTAAAGGTTGGTCGACAGCTGATACAGCACGATTCATTAAAGAAAATGGCATAAGCATGACGGAATTATTAAAACCAACAACAAGAGCGGATATAGAATTTGCAATGAATGATAAAGAAGGGGTTTATCCGAAACGTCATGGGATCGATTTTTATCATCGATATAAAGAAGATATCGCATTATTTGCTGAAATGGGTTTTAAAACATTTCGTTTGTCGATTTCTTGGCCCCGCATTTTTCCAAATGGTGACGAGCTAGAACCAAATGAAGCAGGTTTAGCATTTTATGATGCGGTTTTTGATGAATGTCTGAAATATAATATTGAACCTTTAGTGACAATTTCACATTATGAATTTCCTTTAGGTTTAGCGTTTAAACAAAATGGTTGGGAAAGCCGTGAAACGATTGAAGCGTTTGAACGATATGCTCGTGTCCTTTTCAATCGCTATAAAGATAAAGTGAAGTATTGGCTAACATTTAATGAAATCAATATCATCGGAATGACGGGTTATTTAAGTGGTGGTATTTTAGCAGATGGTGAAAAAAATATGTTGCAAGCGCAGTACCAAGCAGCTCACCATCAATTTATCGCAAGTGCCTTAGCTGTTAAAGCTTGTCATGAGATTATTCCAGATGCGCAAATCGGCTGTATGTTAGCGAGAATGGAAGCTTATCCAGAAACGTGTAATCCTTTAGATGTAATGGAAAGTGTGAATAGCGACCATTATAATTTATTTTATTCAGATGTTCAAATTCGTGGATATTATCCAAGCTACATGAACAAATTCTTCCGCGACCATAATATTACAATCAAAAAAGATGCTGCTGATGAACAAATTTTACGTGAAGGAACCGTTGATTTTATGTCGTTCAGCTACTATATGAGTAGTATCGCATCTCACAAAAAAGAGGGAGATACGACAGGTGGAAATCTTCTTGGCTCTAAGAAAAATCCGTATTTAGAAGCGAGTGATTGGGGCTGGCAAATTGATCCTGTTGGACTTCGGGTTACATTGCATAAATTATATGATCGGTATCAAGTGCCATTATTTATCGTGGAAAATGGCTTAGGCGCAAAAGATGTGGTCGAATCAGATGGCAGCATTCATGATAGTTATCGTATTGACTATCTAAGAAGCCACATCGAACAAATGGAACAAGCGATTGATGAAGGTGTGGATTTGATGGGGTACACACCATGGGGCTGTATTGATTTAGTCAGCGCAAGTACAAGTGAAATGTCAAAACGCTATGGGTTTATTTATGTTGATTTAGATGATGAAGGCAAAGGGACATTAGACCGTTCTCGCAAAGACTCATTCTATTGGTATAAAAAAGTAATTGAAACAAATGGAGAAGACTTAAGCTAAACGATTGTCCCTAAACGTAAATCTTATGAAAGCGTTGCATCTTGAGTTAGAATGCATTATACTAAAAACAAGAAAAAAACATGAATGACGAAGCAGTCATTTTATAGAGTATGTTACTGATTAAAGCAGGCAGAACTCAAATTACCTAGGAATGTCCTTTCCTGGGTAATTTGAGTTTTTTTTTCTGGAAAGGAGTAAATCAAGTGAAAGTAAGTCAAATTTTAAACAACAATGTAGCGATCGTAAGCAGAGGAGATAATGAGGTCATTGTTTATGCCAAAGGATTGGCTTTTAGAAAAAAAGTGGGACAAGTGATTCATGAAAATGAAATCGAAAAGACCTATGTTTTAGATTCAAATGATATGCTAGAACATTTTAGTTATTTGCTGTCTCATTCAGATGCTAATCACATTACTTTAATTAACCAAATCATTGCTTACGGAGAAGAAAAGTTAAGTGAACAATCAAATGATTATTTGAGTTTGACCTTACTGGATCACATTGAATTTGCATTGAAACGTGCAGCCAAAGGACAATTTATTCGCAGCCCATTGACTTGGGAAGTAAAGAAATTTTATCCACAGCATTTTGACATTGGCATGTATGCATTGAACTTGATCAATGAACAATTTCAACTGACATTTCCAGAAGACGAAGCTGTTTCGATTGCGTTACACTTTGTCAATCTGCAAGAGGATAAGAATAATCTAGACGAAACGATCCGTTCGATGGAAAGTTTAAGAGATATCTTATCGATCATTCAGTACCATTTTCAAATCAAGTTAGACGAAGGCTCTATGAATTATATGAGGCTGATGACCCATTTGCAATATTTTATTCAACGAATCATGACTAAAAATAGTGATGAAGAAAGTGACACGATCTTGAACGAACAAATCAAGTTGATGTACAACGATTCGTTTGAATGTGTGCAGAAAATCAGGGTTTATATTCAGCAAAAGTATGCCTGTGATCTAACGGTCGATGAAGAAACCTATCTTATGCTCCATATCCATCGAGTGACGAATCGGAGTCAAAAAGAGAGGACATAAGACAATGAAATATCAATCATTCAATGAAGAAATCATCCGCCTGATAGGTGGAAAAGACAATATTCAAGCAGTCGTTCACTGTATGACTCGCTTGCGTTTTACCCTAAAAGATCGTTCAAAAGCGAAGACAGAAGAACTAAAAGCGCTCGATGGTGTGATCGATGTTGTTTCCAATAATGTAGCGTATCAAGTTATTATTGGTACTCATGTTAGTGAAGTACATGCCGAATTGATTAGTATGCTGGGAATTGCACCAAATTCAAATGAGGAGACCGAAGTAAACGAGAAGAAAAATCCGCTGAAAGCAGCAATGGATCTACTTTCTGAAACAATGACACCAGTAATCGAACCAATTATTGCCTCTGGATTGTTAGCTGGATTTTTATCCTTATTTTCAATTATAGGACTAATTTCAGCAGACAGCCCAACTTATCAATTATTAGATTCGATTCGTTCAGCCGTATTCTTCTTTTTACCTATTTTGATTGCAATGTCTTGTGCAAAACGCTTAAAAGCAAGTCCCTATTTAGCTGTGGCATTAGCTGCAACACTTGTTTCAAGCTCAATCAATGACGTAGCAGGCCTAAGCATTTTTGGTATTCAATTGCCGCAGATGGTTTATGCAAACTCCTTTATTCCTATTATTTTAGCCGTTTGGTTTATGGGACAATTAACGGTATTATTAAAGAAATATGTTCCTAAGTTTTTGCAGTATTTTTTAAATCCGCTACTAATCATGGTGATTTGTCTGCCAGTGACGTTATTGATTTTTGGGCCGATCGGTATTTGGATCGGCGATGGTATTGGCTGGTTCTTTGAAGTTTTGCATAACACGTTTGGCAGTTGGATCGTTGTGATGTTATATGCGGCACTTCAACCATTCTTAATTATGCTGGGTGCAGGGAACTTTATGATGCCATTAGCGTTGAATTTTGTGAATAAAATGGGCTATGATCCAATCTTCTTAGCGGCAGCGACGATATCTGATTTAGCAGTATCTGGCGCGATGTTGGGCTATTTCTTAAGAGCAAAGGATTCTAAACAAAAACAATTATTTGGAACAGTTAGTTTCAGTGCTTTGATGGGGGTCACGGAACCAGCGATTTATGGTGTGTTTATTAAATATAGAAGACCTTTTGTAGCAGTCATGATCGGAGGCGGAATCGGAGGATTGTTTGCAGGATTAATGAATGTCAAAACATATTCTATCGTTTGGGGATTGATGGGGTTACCATCTTATGCAGATAATCAAGATTTCTCTAACTTGGTTTTTATGATCATCAGTGTTGTAGTTGGTTTTGTTACAGCGGCAATTGCAGCATACATTTTAGGAATTCCCCAAGAAGAAAAAGAAGGACAGAAAAAAGAATCGCTTAATGAAAACGATCAAACTAAGCTAGCTACCTTAAAGAAGGTTCCACTTGCTTCAGTTGTAGAGGGAAAGATAGTTCCTTTGAGTGAAATCAAGGATCAAGCCTTTTCAACAGGCGCATTAGGGAAAGGCTTAGGTATTATTCCAAGTGATAATCGAATCGTTGCACCAGTCTCAGGAGAAGTGTCAGCTGTCTTTCCAACGAAACATGCAATCGGTATCAAAACGGAGCAAGGAGTAGAGGTGTTGATCCACATCGGCATTGATACCGTTGAACTTGATGGAAAATATTTTGATACGATCGTTTCACAAGGGGAGAGTGTAAAACAAGGACAATTACTATCAACTGTTGATTTTGAAGAAATTCAAACAAATGGGTATGATCCAACAGTGATTGTGGTTATTACAAATACTATGGACTATCTAGATGTGGTTCCAGTAGCACGAGAAAATGTAGTTACTGATGATGAATGCTTAACTGTTATTTTATAGTGTCTAGCTTAGCAAGCTAACGCTACGCTTTTAATTTAAGGAGAAAATACAATGAAAAAAAATGAATTTTTATGGGGCGGCAGTATTGCCGCTCATCAGTGCGAAGGTGCTTGGAACAAAGATGGCAAAGGAGTAGCGATCATGGATCTGGTCACACAGGGTAGTTATGAAACTCCGCGCAAAATTTGTCAAACGATCGAATCTGATAATTATTATCCATCTCATGATGGTATTGATTTTTATCATCGATACAAAGAAGATATTGCTTTATTTGCTGAGATGGGCTTTAAAGCATTGCGTATTTCTATAGATTGGTCAAGGATTTATCCTAATGGAGATGAAGAAGAAGCCAATCAACTAGGGATTCAGTTTTACCAAAATGTCGTAGATGAGTTGCTAAAAAATAAAATCATCCCGATCGTTACGTTATATCATTTTGAAATGCCTATTCATTTAGTCAGAGAATATGGTTCATGGACGAGTAGGAAAGTCGTTGATTTTTATTTAAAGTATTGTGAAACGATGTTTGAAGCACTAAAAGGAAAAGTCCATTATTGGGTGACATTTAATGAAATGAACCATATTGATCCCCAAACAGAAGCTTCAGATATTTTTACTTACATTATTGCAGGATTGAAATACACCGAAATGGAGAATAAAAAACAGACGCTGGCGACAATTAGCTATAATATGACATTAGCGAGTGTAAAAGCTGTTAAAATAGCGCGTAGAATTGATCCTGCAAACCAGGTAGGCTGTGTCTTTGGATTGACACCAGCATATCCTTTAAATTGTGATCCACAAAATGTCATGAATTCTTTGAAAGAAACAGATCGGGAATGTTATCAGATAGATGCTATGTGTATGGGAAAATTTCCAGAGTACAAATTGAAAGAATACAGCGCACAAGGAATTGAATTGGAGATTTCTAAAGCAGATCAACAAGCGTTTGAAGAAGGAAAAATTGATTTTATAGGATTAAACTATTATTCTTCTAGTGTGGCGCACTATGAAGGTGATGATAACAACGAAGAGACCTTATTCGGTGGTGTTCAAAATCCTTACCTTGAACAAAGCAAATGGGGCTGGGCGATTGATCCGATTGGATTAAGGTATATGCTAAATTATATATATAGACGTTATGGATTGCCGATCATTATTACTGAGAACGGTTTAGGTGCGGTGGATCAATTAGAAAGAGATGGGGCAATTCAAGATGACTATCGAATTGAATATGTCCAAAAACACATAGAACAGATGGAAAAAGCGATCGTAGAAGATTATGTGGATTGTTTTGGCTATTTAATGTGGGGACCGATTGATTTAGTTAGTGCAACGACTGGCGAAATGAAAAAACGCTATGGTTTTATTTACGTCGATAAAAATGATGATCAGACAGGAACTTTGGAACGAAAGAAGAAAAAATCGTTTGAGTGGTATCAAGAAATCATTACCCAAAATCCGACTTTCAGTGTCTAGCCTGAAAAGTAGGCTGAATACTTCTGTTCCCGCTGTTTATTCGGGTTTAGGGTGTGAAACAAAAGTGAACTTCACTTTTGTTTCACACCCTTTTTTTCATCGATCATTTGTTGTTGTGAAGTCAATGCACAGTCTAGGTTCAGAAGTATTATTTTTGCCGGATTTCAACAAAAATTATTGCGCGATTTTATGTATCAATTGTTTTTCAAACGGAAATTTTTGATTGAAGTCTTCTTGTTTATGACAGACACCGAAATACTTTTGTGTACTAAAAACTGTCTTAAATTCAAAATTCTGTTATATAAAATATCATTTTTTCCTATAATATAAAGCTTTTTTGAGCAAATATATGTAATATTATAATCAGGGATGATAGACTAAATCTGTTATTGGAATTATCAGAATTTTTCAGACGGTTTATTGAAAGCACTTTTATAGAAATGAGGAATAAAATGTATTATGTTATGATGCCCTCTCATGATATTCGTCGAAATTTAGCAACGGAACAGTATTTGTTGAATGAGCGAACATTTGATGAACCACTTGTCCTATTTTATATCCAAAAACCTTGTGTGATTATTGGACGCAATCAGAATGTACGCGCTGAAGTTGATTTGAAGTATGCCAAGGAACATCAGGTTGTGATTACGAGAAGATTATCTGGTGGTGGTGCAGTCTATGATGATTTAGGCAATTTAAGCTTTAGTTTTGTTGTGAATGCGGAACATGATTCTTTCGGTAATTTCAAACGCTTTACACAGCCAATTATTGATGCTTTACATGAAATGGGCGCAACGGAAGCTGAAGTTAGTGGTCGCAATGATTTAATGATTGATGGGAAAAAATTCTCAGGGAATGCCATGTATATTAAAAATAAAAAAATGTATTCTCATGGTACCTTGATGCTGGATGTTGATTTAGATGAAGTCAGTCGAGTCCTAACTGTTTCTGAAAAGAAATTAGCTTCAAAAGGCACCAAATCTGTTAGAAGTCGAGTGACTAATCTTAAGCCTTATCTAGCGAAAGAATATCAAGAGATTACGACAGAAGCTTTTAGAGATCGTTTATTGCTGCATCTCTTTAATGCTGAGACGATGGATGCTATCAAAATGCAAGAATATCATTTGACACATACTGATGAGCAGGCAATCGATCAATTGGTCACAGATATTTATGCAAATGATGCATGGGTATTTGGAGAAGAACCGAAGTATACGATCAAAAGAGAAGAGAAGTTCAAAGGTGGCTTAATAGAAGCCAATATTTCAGTCGAAAAAGAATTGATTACAGCAATCACGATTTATGGGGATTATTTTAGTCAGAAAGATACGCAGGAAATAGCTAATTTATTGATTGGTTGTCAATATGAACAAGAAGCAATCAAGCAAGTATTGGAGCCAATCAAGATCGACGATTATTTTGCCAATGTTTCTAAAGACGAATTTGTTCAGTTGCTAGTTGACTAAGTTGGAGGATATAAAATGATTACATTTGAACAGGTTTCAAAATTTTATAGTCATAATGGAGTAGCCGTTACAGCGTTAGATCATATTGATTTAAAAATCCAAGATCATGAGATATTTGGTGTGATCGGTGAGAGTGGTTCGGGTAAGTCAACATTGTTACGTATGATCAATACGTTGGAGTTGCCAAGCCAAGGGAAAATCAAAATTGCTGGAACAGATTTAATGCAGTTAAACGACACCCAAAAACGAAAAAGTCGAAAAAAAATTGGGATGATTTTTCAACAGTTTAATTTACTCTACAATCAAACTGTGAATGAAAATATCGCCTTGCCTTTACGATTGAATAAAGCGTATGATCAACAAAAAGTCCGAGAAGTTCTGGAATTTGTTCGTTTATCAGATAAAGGAGATCATTATCCTAGGCAATTGAGTGGTGGTGAAAAACAACGTGTAGGGATTGCACGGGCATTGATTACCAAACCAGAAATGTTACTCTGTGATGAACCGACTTCGGCATTGGATGGACAAAATGCGTATGATATTTTGGAATTATTGCGGCGGATCAACCAAACATTTGGGACCACGATGGTCATTGTCAGCCATGAATTGAACTTGATCAAACAATTGTGCAATCGGACGGCCATTTTAGAAAAAGGCAAAGTGGTAGAAACGCTTGAAATTCAAAAGGGACAGCAACAGCCACAATTTAGTTCTTATTATGAAAGAGTTCGGGAGAGTTTAGGATGATGACTGAATATATCAATAAAATTAGCTACTATCTCCCTGAATTAAGCAAAGCTTTGTCAGAAAGCGCCATTATGATTTTGATCTCGATAATTGCAGCTATTGTTATTGGCTTACCGCTTGGGACTTTTGTCTATTTAACCAAAAAATTACCAACAAAAGCCAACCATTGGCTAGGAATTTTGTTAAATGGGTACATTAATGTTGTGCGCTCATTTCCATTCTTATTGTTTGTAGTAGCCTTGATCCCTTTTACTCGTTTGGTATTAGGGACCGCATTTGGAACTTATGCAGCATCCTTACCTCTAAGTTTTGTCGCTGTTGCATTATATGCCCGACTTGTTGAACAAGTATTATTGGAAATTCCAAACGATATTTTAGAACTTGCCCAGTCCTTAGGAAGTACGAAGGGGCAATTGATTTTTCGTTTTTTGTATGTTGAAGCACGATCCGGATTAGTATTGGCCTTGACCTCGGTTATTATCAGTATGGTTTCATATTCGACGGTTATGGGTGTGATCGGTGGCGGTGGTGTTGGCGATTTTGCATTGCGTTATGGTTATCAACGGTATGAATATACTGTAATGTATACGGCAATTGTCCTTATGATCATTTTTGTTAGTTTTATTCAAGTAAGCGGTAGTTGGTTAGCAAAAAAAATAAATAAAAAATAATAGTTAGGAGCAAGAAGATGAAAAAGAAATTATTGATTAGTATGTTATTCGTTGCAGGTTTAGTGGTTGTAGGGTGTGGTGGACAGAAAAAAACAGCAGGTTCACAGAAAAAAGAAGAGCAGATTATCAAGGTGGCGTCCCATATTCCATCAACCGTAGAAGTAGTTGAACTAGCAGGTAAAAACATTGCAGATGGCTACAAAGTAGAATTAGTTCAAGTCAATGATAATATTCAGTATAATGAGTTGCTGAATGCCAAAGAAATTGATGCGAATTTTGCCCAGCATGAACCATTTATGCAAAAATTCAATGAAGAAAAGAAGGGTAATTTAGTAGTTGTACAAAAAATATACAATGCAAAAGTTGGTTTTTATTCGAAAGAATACAAAGAGATCAATGCTCTTCCGGAGGGGGCTAAAATTGCATTACCAAGCGATGTCTCTAATGAAGGACGAGCATTAGCGATCTTAGATGATGCAGGGTTGATCAAATTAAAAAAAGGTGTCGGTTTTAATGGAACGATCAAAGATATTGTAGAAAATCCGAAAAACTTTGAATGGGTATCTGTCGATTTATTAAATTTAGCAGAAGCCTACAACGAAAAAGATATCGCAATGGTTTACAATTATCCAACTTATATTGCCAAAATCGGGTTAACACCAAAAGATGCGATTTTATTAGAGAAAAAAGTTGATGATCGTTTTGCAATTAGCTTAGTTGCTAGAGAAGATAATAAAGATTCAGATAAAATCAAAGCACTGAAAAAAGCCATGACAAGTGACAAAGTGCGAGAATTATTGGAAACAAAATACAGTGACACGTTAACACCAGCATTTTAAAGCTAAAAAAAATTACTAAGAATAGAGGGTAAACTCATCGATGGATGAAATTACCCTCTATTTTCTTTTTTAGGACTATAGTAGTGAGTGAAAGGAAGATCGATCATGACCTCATGGACTTCGAGTCCCTACAAAAGACGGTCTCCTTCACTGTCATTGTAGTGTGTTGCATCGAATCACTTCGTTCTATGTGATGTACAACGTAACGTAGTAGTTGCTTTTTCCTCCCAGTTTATTCAGGTTCTATTGTTTTAAGCTAAAACTGTTTATAAAAACACTTATTATACGCTTTATTGTTGATATAATTGATCAAAGCATGCCAATCATTTGTATTTACTGGATTTTCAAAATAAAAAAAATCATTGTTAGGATAGTCTTTTTCGTCACAATCCGAAATAAGAACATCTGAATCTTCGATATTTGAAACAAAACGAATCAATTCTGGATTAAAGAACGTCAAGAGACTATTTTTGATTTCCTCTGTAGTAAAGTGGTTTTTTGAATATTGAACGTAAATATTTAATGTCTCTGTTTTTTTAGAACTGTCTAAAATGAAATAAAATAAGTAAACGATATAGGTTAAAAAGCCTTTTGACTCTAATGATTGCAACGAACGATCTTCGGAAAAAAGTTTTTTAGCAAGTGCGGCAAGTTCTGCTTCCATCTGAGGAAAGTCAGCAAATTTATGACCTAGATTTGAAATATTTTGATCATTTTCAAGTAAATCAGCATTATCAATTTGTAAATACGTAATAGAAGTTAGTCCAAGTAAAAGAGAGTAATAAGAAAAAAGATACTCCTGACGATTTGGTGTCACGTTATACGCTTCGTAGACACTGTCCAGAAGAAATGTGCAGCTCTTAGCAAGCGGTAAATCTGATTGAATAAATACTTCAGCAGTTTCTAGTTTTTGATCATGGGTATCAATATCATATATAAAAATTCGACACAAAAAGGCAAAGTAGCTTTCTTCCTGAACAAGCGCTTCTCCAGAAATAGCTAAGTCAAGTGAAAATGTTATAGGGTGTACCTTATTAAGTAACGTAATAATAGCTAAAAAATCTGGTTCAATGTGTACGAGAACCCCTCTATAGCGAATGCGCCAAGCGCTTAAAGCTTGAAAATATCTTAGACGGATTTGTTGTGAATCTGGAATATTTTCTATTGGTAATTCAATATGTTCCATATGCTCTAGCGTTTTTCTAAAAGGCCAAACAAGTCCTTTAAATACATTCCAATAAAAATAGAAAAGAAAAAGGCGAATATGAATTTCTGCTCCTTCAAAATTAACTTGTGTATTATCACCAGGGAAATTTAGTTCGATTTTAAAACTATTTAATGCTTTGTTGATGGTGGTTAAGCTTTTATAAGTGTGCGCGATACTCAAATTGATGTCTTGAGATAAGGCTTCGACACTCGTGTAGTATTTCAATAATACGGTTCGGAAAATCAAATATTCATGTGATTGTTGAATATAGTGTAGTCTTAACGTATCAATGACAAAGCTGACGTTTAAAGTGTCTTTTACAACAATCGTGTAGAGCACATCGGTTTTTACGATACAAACATCACCAGGTTCAAATAATTCATTTAAATCATCACTGAGCATTTTAATTTTTCGATAAACAAGGTTCAAAGAAAGATCTATTTTTTTGGAAATAGAATAGCCAGAAATTCCCTCTTGACTAAAGCGAATCAGTTTAAAAATCTCAAATTTCTGCTGATCATTTTTCTTCATAAAAAAATTTTTCATAGATTATTCCTCCTCCCTCAATGAATGATAATACTTCTATTGATATAATCCAAGGTTTAATTTGAAAAATTGTGAAATATTTTTCAAATTATATCTTTTTTTTATTTAATTTTAATGTTTAAGTAATGATATTAGTGGAATTATACAATGGGATGTAATACACAAACAAGCGAGTAAAAAATCCTACGGAGGCATGATTTTTTACTCGCTTGTTTACTATCTATAGTTTACCTGTGGTTTGTTATCACATGATATTATTATTTTCAGTTGCTAGCTTGATCTCTCGAGCATAGCGATCTATATTGGTTTGATAGGTATCTATAGACGTAAGATCACTTTCAATATGACCTAGACGTGTATTTAATTCTTCGATTTTTACTAGTGTTTTTTGTAAAACTTCTAACATACGTTCATCTGTATTCATCATGATTCTCCTTTTTTATATTGTATTTATTCTGCTGAAAAGCTATCGTGAACAGTCGCTTTTGATCGATAAAATAGCGCATAAAGAATAATGCAAATGACTGGAATACTGCTAGCGACCATATACAAACCTGAAAATGACAAGATAGTACGCAACTCACCTAAAAGATAAGGACCGACACCAAGTCCTAAATCTAACCCGATAAAATAAGTAGACAAAGCAATTCCGATACGATGACTGGTAGGACTGGCCTTTAGACAAACGGCTTGTCCATTTGACATAAATGTACCGTATCCTAATCCAATCAAACCACCAGAAACAAGTAGCATCCAGCTTGTTGTAGTCATACTTAGGAACAACAAACCAACAGTTAGAAAAATAAAACTAGGATACATAACAGCATTTTCACCATGTGCATCAAAGATTCGGCCAGACAATGGACGAGTGGCAGTAATAACTAAAGCATAAACGACAAAGAAAAATGAACTTGCACCGACAAGATCGATTGCTTTAGCGTAAGAAGAAAGGAATGATAACACACTGGAATAAGAAAGACCCATCAAAAAGGCGATAAATGAGATAAATAAAACTTTCTTTTCAATAAAACTGTCAAAAGTCCAACGAGACAAACTCGCTTTATGTTCAGGACTTAATTGAATATTTTTTACAGGGAAGGCAAAACAAGCAATCGTAGTCAAGAAAATTAGTACGATCGAAAACAAAATAATAAAATAAAAACTCATTGTATTTAATAAAACCATTCCGATAAATGGACCAATCGCCGCAGCTAAACTTGTACTTAATCCATAATAATTAATGCCTTCACCATGTTTTGATTTTGGAATATAAGCAGTTACGATCGCATTTGTTGCTGTCGAAACTGTTCCATAGCCAAAACCATTCAACAAACGAACAAGGTAAAGAATGCCAATACTAGGAATATAAAGATACGCGATCGTTGTGATAAGGTAAAACAAGGTACCATACCGCAAAACAGCTTTTCTACCGAGTAGTTCCAACATTTTTCCCATGAATAAACGAGCAATTAAAGTGCCGATAATATAAATCCCAGAAGCAAGACCTGCTTGACCTAAAGAGGCGTGAAGCGTATCTTGTGCAATTACTGCAATGATCACCATCAATAAATAGTACACGAGATAGACCACAAAATTGATCAATGTAATACTGATAAAGCCTTTGTTAAATAATTTTTCTTCTGAATGTTCCGTCATTGTAGAGAGTTCCTTCTTTCTTGTTGTGATAAGCTTAAATTGCAAGTTACAATTCTTTTCTGAAAGCCAGTTGTATAGATACTATACGAAAAAAGTCACTAAAAAAAATGCGGATTTGTTTTTAAAAAAAGCTATTAACAAAAAAACACAACAAAAGTCATATACATTTGTTATTGTTTTTCGATGTGTTATCCTTTTAAATAAGACTAGCAATTATTTGTACAGAAAATTTTCAAAAAACGATGAGGAGCCAACTAATGGACAGCCATGTATTACAAGAATACTTAGATAAACATTCATTTCCTATAGTAGTGAAGAAAAAAAGAACCTATCTTACATATGAAGGGTTACAGGATCGTTATGCGTATATTTTGAAGAGCGGTATTATCAAAACCAGTGTTATTTCTCCTGATGGACGAGAGTTCAATTTGAGATATATCAATAGTTTGGAGATCGTTTCTTTATTGAGGGATGAATATTCTCAGTTTATCGATGCACCATTTAATATTCGAATTGAATCAGATCAGGCAGAATTATATCAAATCGATCGAGTTCAATTTTGGAAGGATATCAATCAAAGCAAAGAACTGCAGATGTATGTGAAAGATTATTATCGTGTTCGCTTGATGTATTCAATGAAGAAGATGCAGCAAATGTTGATGAATGGAAAATTTGGTGCAGTTTGCACGCAGATTTATGAGTTGTATGATACGTTTGGTGTGCAGGTAGAAGATGGCTTATTGGTTGATTTTGTTGTGACGAATGAAGAAATTGCTCATTTTTGTGGAATCACTTCGGCTAGTAGTGTCAATCGAATGATGCAGCAGTTGAAGGATTTGGGCGCAATTAAGATTCAGGATCGAAAGATAGTGATTACAGATATGGAGATTTTGAAGGATAATATTATTTTGTAGAGGTATGAAAAGGAGAAAGTATGAAAATCGATCGTCTACTAAGTCTAGTAAATTTGTTAGCGGCAAATGATCGCATGACGGCCAAATGTTTAGCTGAACGGCTGGAAGTGTCTAAACGAACGATTTACCGTGATATTGAAACGCTGAATCTAGCTGGGATTCCGATTATTTCTTATTCGGGAATTTCTGGTGGTTATGGCATCGTTGAAGGCTATAAAGTGAATAAACATATTTTTTCAACGGAAGATATTTCGACTATATTGACGGGACTTTCAGCAATTCAAAGCATCTCAACATCCGCGGATATCAGCCCCTTACTAGCAAAAATTGCACCAAACACAAAAATACAGCAACCCCAAAGTGATTTATTGATTGATCTCTCTTCTTGGTTTACACCAAACGAAGGGAAAAATAAGCTAAACGATTTACGACAAGCAATAGCAATGCAACGACTTATCGTCATTCAATATCATTCCAAAAAGGGATATTCGGAGAGGAAAATAGAACCATATAAACTTGTTTTTAAGGCTTCTCATTGGTACCTTTATGGTTTTTGTTTAAAAAGAAAGGCTTTTCGCTTGTTTAAACTAACAAGGATTCAAACGTATGATTTGCTAGATGAGGGATTTGAACCTAGGCCGCTAGAAGTCATAAAGTTGACCGTAGAATCCAGAATAGATGATTTGGATTCAATGGTGACACCAGAAACACAGCAAGTTATTTTGACGTATGAGCAAAAAGATAAATTATACTTGATCGACAAGCTTGGCGCAGAATTTTTTAAAGAACAAGATGAAGCCACGGCTGTTGGGACCATCGTATTTCCGCTGATTAATCAAGAGAAAACAGTTGATTTCATTTTACGTTTCCAAGATAAGGTACGAGTCATTGAACCACCGATAATCGTTGAAGCAGTCAAAGCGAAAATCGAAAAAATGTATTTTTTTTATAAAAGCTGACAATCAGTTGTCACACTTCTGTTGTATGATGAATTCCAAGAGATAATTGAGTTCTAAGACAAGAACTTAACATAATAGGAGGAATGAAACATGACAGAAGTGCTTTTTGTGTTGTTAGAAGAATATGCAGATTGGGAAGCGGCCTCAATTGCGGCTGTACTGAATCAGGAAGAAGGGTTCACGGTTAAAACAGTTTCAAATGAAAAACAAGCCATTCAATCAATGGGCGGATTTTCTACATTGCCGGATTATACACTTGCCGAAGCGAGCCAAAAAGAGTTTGGTGCCTTGGTTTTAATTGGCGGAAAGTCTTGGCGCTCGGATAAAGCAAAAGAAGTCGATGCTTTAGTAGAAAAAGCGGAACAACAAGGTGCCGTGATCGCCGCGATTTGTGATGCGACTGTTTATCTGGGAAGTATTGGTTTACTAAATGATCATAAACATACGAGCAACCAATTACAAGACTTACAAGATTATGCTGGCGCGAACTATACGGGTGCAAACCAGTATGTAGAAGTCCAAGCAATAAGAGAAAATAACCTGATTACAGCCAATGGCACTGGGCATTTAGAGTTTGCAAAAGAAATTTTGCTGGCACTTCAAGCAATGCCTGAGAAAGAAGTAGAACAGTGGTATAACTTTTACAAGTTAGGTTATTATGAAGCAATAAAACAAGAACTGAGAAATGCTGGTACTGATCATATTGGTTAAAAGTAATTTTGCCCCATGTAATAACAAAGTACGCAAAAAGTGTTCCTTTTTATTTTTTGATTAGATCTTTTGATTTTGTGTAATACTCGCTAATTGATTTTGTGATTCGGCTATCAAAAGCGCATACTCTTTATGAAAGGTTTCAAACAATTTTGCACTTGCATAGTATTGTTTGACTACTTGCTTTTTATTGATTGGTGTAGTTGAATTTGTAAAATACTTTTCCAAAACTTCTAGCGGTTCTTTCCAAGATTCTAAACGCTCGAGTGAATCTCGAAGATTTAGAATCTCTTGATAAGGGACAGTTTTGATGCAGATGACGGAATTTTTCATGGGAATGCTCCTTTTCTCTTTGTTTGATTTTTGTATGTAGA
Organism: Candidatus Enterococcus ikei; assembly: GCF_017316105.1. NCBI lineage: Bacteria > Bacillati > Bacillota > Bacilli > Lactobacillales > Enterococcaceae > Enterococcus > Candidatus Enterococcus ikei. The sequence goes on along the minus strand of NZ_JAFLWD010000011.1, from coordinate 48,162 downwards.
GCAAAAGAAAATGGTTAAAGCTGTCCGTCTCTATTGTTGAATTATGACCAGTATGTCGGGAACTTCTTTGAGCATTCGGAGAAAAATTTTAAAAGTGTCTAGAAATTCTTACAAGAATTAGGTACAATAAAGAAGCTGGTACTACGGTACTGGTAAATGGGCAACTTGGATAGAGAGGGATTGCTTTCTATTCGGGGCTTCATTGAACGGTTGGCGCCGAAAAATGAAGTGCCTTTTTTCTTTTTCTCAAATATAGCAGGATAGAAATAAAAAAAGACGATCCACAGGTTACCTGTAATCGTCTACAAATAGGCAAGATAAAGAAACTATAAAATGTGTCGTCACTGTAATGAGTGTACAACAAAAAATAGATCGATCCTTTCGCTATTGGCAAAGTTGTTTTACAGGGATTGCTGTTTAAACAAGGCTTCCGGTTTGGTTGGCGCCAGACCACGAAGAGCCAATTTATTTATTTTTAATGTTAGTTATTTCTATCCTATGCATTTTATTATACATAAAGAGTGGCTGGTTCACAATGGATTTTTTTGTGGTAAGGCATTAAATAACACGAAAATCATGCTCCTTATATATAAGGAAAAATAACAAAAATTTTTTTGAAATGGAGGATTAGTGTTGGAGTGATTTTGGGACTGTTCAAACATTGACATGATAATCGGCAAGACTAGAAAGTAGCTAAGAGCCAAAATAAACCCTATCACTTTCGAGGAGTGATGAGGGCTTTGGTGAAGCCATTGGCTTATTATTTTCTACCTGTAAGGTACATGAAAAGAAGAGAGGAGTCAAATTTTTCTTTCTTGATAGTTTAATTTATGGAGAATAGATTGAACTAGATAAATGAACATCAGCCTAAATTCTAAAATTTAGGCTGATAATACCATTAAGTACTAAACACAGAATTATTTCAATCCACACATTTAAAATGTGACAGGTACTCTATACAAGCTATTTGAATTATATCATATGATTTTTATTTCACCTAATTAGAAAAGAATTATTGACCATATAGTTTTTATGTTGTACAATTAATTAGTAAATATTTAATGTGTTCAATTCAGTGTTTAGAATAGATCGTTTTGGATGTAGGAGAAAGGATATTAATTAAATGATTAATAGAGAAGATAGTAAAAAATTGTTATTGGTAGCTATTAGTGCACTCATTGTAGTTACGGCAGATAAACTTTGGGCTGTTCAAATTAATTTTTCTGTTTTACTTATCCTGTTATTGATAGTATTAATACTTATCTATCTTTTGTTCTTTAATTCAAAAAATTAATCCAACTATTTAAAATTTTAGATAGTTCTTTTTTTTATAAATGATATAATGTATTTAAGACATTTAGGAAATAATTAAGGAGTCTGAGTATGGATAAATTAATAGCACATGTAAGAAAGTCAGATGGCGAAAAGCAATTGTTAAAAGATCATCTATTAGAATGTGCCACCTTAAGCGGTGATTGGGGAGCAAAGATTGGTCTAAGAAAGACAGGCTACTTAGCTGGTCTACTTCACGATTTGGGAAAATATTCCACCGAATTTCAAGAATATTTGAAGAAAGCTGTTAATGATCCGAAAAGTGTGACACGTGGTAGCGTGGATCATTCAACAGCTGGCGGTAAACTTCTTTTTGATTATTGCCACAAAAATACTCGTGAGCCATTTTCATATATTCTTGCTGAATTGGTGGGCAATGCGATCATCTCTCATCATAGCAGCCGTGGTTTGCAAGATTTTTTTACCCCAGAAGGAGAAGCGACCTCTGATTATCTTAGGCGAGTAGCAGAAATAGAGTTTGTTGACTATGAGCGGATTAAAACTCGATTTTTTGAAGAAATAATGTCAGAAGAACAATTTCAACTATTACTGTTAGAAGCTATAGAAGAATTGAAAGGGTTTTATCAATTAAATGGAAAAAGTAGAGTCAAACAAAATGATACATTTTTCCTTTTGAAATTTATTTATAGTTGCTTACTGGATGCTGACCGAACGAATACGATGCTATTTGAAGAAAACAAACAATTTATGGCACATGAAAATCAAGCCTTACTGAAATCTTATAGTGATACTTTAGAAGAATACATTTCAACTTTCACCGCTGACACGCCAATCAATCAACTTCGTGGGCAGATGTCTGACCAATGCAAAAACTTTGCTGAAAGAGAGACGGGGATTTATACGCTCTCGATTCCAACAGGAGGTGGGAAAACGTTAGCCAGTTTACGATTTGCCTTAAATCACGCGATCAAACATGGAAAAGAGCGCATCATTTATGTCGTGCCATTCACAACAATTATCGAGCAAAATGCTGCGACAGTCCGAGAGATTTTAAAAGATGAAATAAATATTCTAGAGCATCATTCGAATGTTTTTACGGATCAAGAGGAATCTAAAAAAGGAGATTCAGAAGAATCAGAGGCAGAAAAAGAAGCGTTAGAACAAAAACAAGCATTAATGAAAGATAATTGGGAAAGCCCTGTGATTTTTACTACGATGGTGCAGTTTCTAAATACGATTTACAGTCGAGGCACTCGAAATCCACGCCGTTTTCATAATTTGACAAATGCCGTGATAATTTTTGATGAAGCGCAAGGAGTGCCAACAAATTGCACGCATTTATTCAACGAAAGCTTGAATTTTTTGAAAAAATATGGAGCAACCACAAGTGTCTTATGCACAGCGACTCAACCATCGTTAGAAAGTGTCGGCAGAGCATTAGACAAGGAATACGACGGAGAAATGGTTTCTAACTTATCAGAAGTAGAGGCCAAGTTTAAACGAGTAGAGGTCATTGACCGAACAACAGATGAACCATGGAAGCTTGAAAATTTAGCTGATTTCAGCCAAGGGATTTTAGCCGAGAAAGATAATTTACTGATTATTTTAAATACAAAAAAAGCTGTTAGAAGTCTATATCAATATTTGGAAGAGCAGCAATTAGAAAATATTGAATTGTATCATTTGAGTACTTCAATGTGTGCCAAACATCGGAAAAATTTATTGGATGAATTACGTGAAAAACTAAAAAGTAGTAAAACGAAATTGATCTGTATCACAACCCAATTAATTGAAGCTGGCGTAGATATCAGTTTTCAATCCGTGATTCGTTCAGTAGCCGGCCTAGATTCAATTGCCCAAGCAGCAGGACGTTGTAATCGACATGGAGAAACCAAACAACAACCAGTATACCTAGTCAATCTTTCAGCTGATCTTGAAAATCTGACTCATCTACCAGAGATTAAACAAGGACAAGGAATTACTCTTGATATTCTTAAAGAAAACAAGGAAGTCGAACAAGAGGAACTACTCTCGCATGATCTTCAAAAACGGTATTTTGATCGCTATTATGATTGTTTTGAGAATGAATTAAACTATCCTGTTAAAAAGACATCATTGAATTTATTTAGTTTATTGGGAGAAGGTGCTAATGCGCTTGAGCATTATAAGCGAACACACGGTTCTGCTCCTAATTTAGCGTTTAGAAGTAGTCCAAAAACCGTAGGGAAATATTTTCAAGTCATCGATAGTCCAACAACATCGGTGCTTGTTCCATATAAAGAAGGAAATGAACTGATTGCGGATTTAAATGGTGAGTTAAGACCCGAAGAGTACGCCCCCACGTTGAAAAAAGCACAGCAATATATGGTTAATGTTTTTCAGCATGAACTGATGGAACTTCAAAAAACTAGCAGTATCTATCCACTTCTAAATGGAGATGTTTTAGCCCTTACGAGTAATGCATACGATTTGAAATTTGGTATCGATTTAGAAGCGGAAGCGGCAAGTGGTTATATAGGTTTTTAATGTTATCTAGCTTCGCGAGGAGTTGGACGAACCCGCTACGCTTTTATATTAAGGAGGAGTTAACAGTGAAATATAAAAATCAAATTTCTTTTAGAGTAGAAGGTGAGTATGCTCTTTTTACTGACCCTTTGACAAAAATGGGTGGTGAAAAAATGACCTATCAAGTCCCCACCTATCAAGCCCTAAAAGGAATTACAGAAAGTATCTACTGGAAACCATCGATTGTTTATTACATTGATGAAGTTCGCGTGATGAACTCGATTCAAATGGAATCTAAAGGAATGCGTCCAATGAAATATAACGATAGCAGTGCCAGTGATTTAGCATACTATACGTATTTGAAAAAGCCTGTCTATGAAGTAAAGGTTCATTTTGAGTTTAATCAACATCGTCCAGATTTAAAAGGGGATTGGAATGAAGATAAGCATTATCAAATTTTGAAACGGTCGATCAAAGCTGGTGGAAGAAGAGATGTTTTTTTAGGAACTAGAGAATGCCAAGGTTACGTGGAACCAGTGGAGTTTGGTAGAGCTAAAGGTCACTATGACGATTATGAAGGAGAGTTACATTTTGGCACGATGGTGCATGGACTATCCTATCCAGATGAAACGGGGACAGATGAGTTGGCTGTTCGTTTGTGGCGTCCGATTATGGAAAAAGGCATCATTAAGTTTCAACGTCCAGAAGAATGTACTTTAGTTCGATCACTTAGAACAATGCAGGCAAAAGTATTTGGACCAACAGATATCGAAACTGTCGATCAGTTATTTGAAACTTTGGAACAGGAGGTTGAATAATGAGTTGGTTAAATGACTTGTACCAAACGTACAAAGAAAATGAAGACCAAGTAGGGAAAGTTCAGCGAACATCTTATGGCAAAGAAATTGTTTTATTACCAATCGCCCATGCCTATCAAAATGCGCAGATAGAAGTCACGGTTACGCCAGATGGTGAATTTTATGCAGCAAATGTTGTGCCGAAAGATGAGGCACAAACAATGATTCCAGTAACCATTGAGTCAGCTGGAAGAGCTGGTTCAACGTCTGCACCACATTTAATCCATGATAATTTAGTCTATGTTGCGGGTGATTTCGAGAAATATGGTGGTATTTACAAAAAGAATAAAGCTGGGAAAAATTCTTATCAGATGTATTTAGAAAATTTACGGGCATGGTGCGAATCAGATTATTCCCAGACAGCTGTTAAAAGTGTGCTGCAGTATTTAGAAAAAGGGCACTTGATTGAAGATCTAGTGCAAGCGAATGTAATGGTCGAGAAAAATCATCAATTGATTCCAAAATGGTCAAAAGAGCTTGAAGCTGAACTAGGTGAGAAGCCGCCGTTATTTAGTGTAGTAGTTGGTGAGCAATCAACCTCATTTGTTCGATTTGCTGTCCAAGAACATGGAAAAGAAAAACGACCACTCTGGGGAGATAAAGAAATAATTGATTCATTTGTTGCTTATTATACAAACGAACTGACGAATGAAGGGCTAGATTATGTTACTGGAGAAATGTTACCACTCACAGAAAACCATCCTTCAAAAGTACGCTATGGCGGAGATATGGCAAAATTAATCTCAGGAAATGATTCTACAAATTTTACGTATAAAGGTCGTTTTACTGACAAAAATCAAGTCGCTTCGATTAGTTATGAAGTCTCTCAAAAAGGACATAATGCGTTGAAATGGCTAATTGGTAAACAAGCATTTATTTTGGACGGACGAGTCTTCTTAACGTGGGGAAGAAAAGAAACAGAGGTGCCTAATCCAGAAGAATCAAGTGCTGATTTTCTTGATTTTGATGCTATTTATGCTAAAGATGAAGAAGCAAAAATTCTACTAAATCCAGAGACAACACATCAACAATTTTCTGAGTTATTTAAGAGAGCCTTGAATGGGTATAGCGTAAAGCTTGCCTACCATGAATCAATCTACATCATGATTTTAGATGCTGCTACCCCTGGAAGAATGGGGATTTTATACTATCGTTCTTTTGAAAAAGAACAATACTTTACTCGAATTGAAGCGTGGCATCAAACTTGTTTCTGGCGCCACACTTACGGTAGTAAGAACAAACAACGCTACACATTTTGGGGCGCTCCGTCACTTAGAGATATCGCTGAAGCAGCTTACGGTGCACGAGCAAGTGACACTTTGATCAAAAATACAATCCATGAACTATTTCCTTGTGTTGTAGATGGAAAAATGATTCCGATAAATCTAGTTAGGAAGCTCCTGCAACGAACGTCAAATCCTGTAAGTATGGAAAAATGGGAATGGGAAAAAACGTTAAGTATTACTTGTGCTGTAATGAAAAAGCATTTTAATTTTAAAAAGGAGGAAAAAAATGTGGCATTAGATAAAAATGAAACAGATCGCAATTATTTATTTGGGAGAATGTTGGCAGTAGCAGATGTTTTGGAAGAGCGTGCGTTGTATAAAGCGGGAATTAATAGAAGTACAAATGCGATTCGTTACATGAATGCGTTTAGTAATCATCCGTTGAAAACATGGAAAATCATTCAAGAAAATTTGATTCCATACCAAGCGAGATTAAGAGGTAAGGGAAGCTATTATCAAAAATTATTAGATGAAATTGGTGCTTCTTTTGATCTTGAACAATATACAGATAAGGCTTTAGATGGCAAATATTTATTAGGTTATTACAGTCAGCGAGCTGATTTAAAGAAAAAAGCAGAAGAGAAAACGGAGGAATAAACCATGACAGTTTTAACACACAAAATCGACTTTAAAGTAATCACATCAGTAACAAACGCAAATCCAAACGGTGATCCATTAAACGGAAACCGACCACGTCAAAACTTTGAAGGGTATGGTGAAATTTCGGATGTAGCCATCAAACGTAAAATTCGCAATCGTCTGCAAGATTTAGGCGAAAGAATTTTTGTCCAGTCTGATGATCGTGCAGATGATGGACTCAAGAGTTTGAAAGACCGAGTGGATTCAATTGAAGAATTAAATAAAATTGCTGCGGATAAAAAGAAAGCTGATGTCAATCGCTTTAGTGAGGTAGCTTGTGAAACGTGGATTGATACGCGTAGTTTCGGACAGGTATTTGCTTTTAAGGGATTGGAACTTTCTGTAGGTGTTCGTGGCCCAGTTTCCATCCAAACTGCAGTCAGCCTTGAACCAATCGACATTAATACAATGCAAATCACGAAAAGTGTCAATTCAGTCAGTGAGGGTGGCGGAAAAAGCTCTGACACCATGGGAACCAAACATTTCGTGGACTTCGGCGTTTACGTCTTCAACGGTAGTATCAATGTCCAACTAGCTGAAAAAACAGGTTTTACCGAAGCAGATGCAGAAAAAATCAAAGAAGCCCTAACCACGCTTTTCGAAAATGACGCGTCCTCTGCTCGACCAGATGGTAGTATGGCTGTAGAAAAAGTTTACTGGTGGGAGCACCCAAGCAAAATGGGCAAAGCATCATCCGCAAAAGTCCATCGCTCTGTAAAAATCGAAAAAATTCCTGAAGTTGATCGTGCAAAATCATTCGATGATTACAAAGTAACAGTTGAACCACTAGAAGGAATCGAGCTGACCGTTATCGAAGGGCTATAAGATGTACGATGAACAAGATTATTTGATGATTTCAGGTATCCAACATTTTCTCTTTTGCCGTCGTCAATGGGCGTTGATTCATATCGAACAACAATGGCAAGAAAATGTTTTAACGCTAGAAGGACAATATCTACACGAAAAAGCCGATCAGCCGACCATTCGAGAAAAGCGTAAAGATCGATTGATCGTTCGTGCATTGCCAATCCATTCACCAACCTTAGGAATTACCGGAATCTGTGATGTGGTGGAATTTGTGCAAGATCCAAATGGCGTGCCTTTAAACGGGGAAGTTGGAACATTTTCACCGATTCCTGTTGAATACAAACATGGAAAGCCAAAACAAGAATTAAGTGATATTTTACAATTAACCGCACAAGCCGTTTGCTTAGAAGAAATGCTTGTTTGCGAAGTGTCGAAAGGGTATCTCTACTATCATGAAACAAAACGTAGAGAAGAAATCGAAATCACGCCTGCTTTACGAGAAGAATTACAAAAAAACGTAGCAGAAATGCATCAATACTGGCAAAGACGCTATACGCCCAAAGTCAAAACGGGTAATTTTTGCAAAAAATGTTCCCTACAAAATATCTGTCTACCTAAACTAATGAATGTTCAAACAGTCAAAGGCTATTTAGATCGGAGGTTATGTGAATGAAAAAACTGTTGAATACCCTGTTTATAACAACCCGAGATGCCTATTTAGCTTTAGACGGTGAGAATATTGTTGTCAAAATAGATGAACAGAAAAACAGAGTCCCACTTCATAATATAGAAGCGATTGTCACTTCTGGTTATTTAGGTGCGAGTCCAGCGTTGATGCGTAAATGCGCTGAAAAAAATATAGGCATAACCTTTTTAACGAATTCTGGTAAGTTTGGCAGTCGAGTGACCGGTGGCACAACTGGTAATGTCACGTTGCGGAAAAAGCAATATCGTCTATCAGACAGTGAAGCAGAAAGTTTGGAAATTGCTCGTCATTTTATTATTGGTAAATTGTATAATCAACGTTGGATGCTAGAGCGAATGACTAGAGAAAATCCGATGAGAGTTGATGTTGAGCGCTTTAAACAAATTTCTGGAGAATTAAAAAAATATATTGAAGATATTCGTCAAGTTGGCGATTTAGAATCATTAAGAGGAATTGAAGGGCAAGCAGCAAATCGCTATTTTCTTTTGTTTGACCAAATGATTTTACAGCAGAAAAGTGATTTTGGTTATTATGGGCGAAATCGCCGCCCACCTTTGGATAATGTAAATGCGATGCTTTCTTTGGCCTATACGTTGTTAGCCCAAGAATGTGCAGCGGCTTTAGAAACTGTTGGGCTTGATCCTTATGTTGGTTTTATGCATCGAGATCGACCTGGGAGAGCTTCATTAGCATTAGATTTGATGGAAGAACTACGAGGAATTTATGCGGATCGTTTTGTCTTGACGTTGATTAATAAAAAAATGGTGACAGAAAAGGATTTTGTAAAAAAAGAAAGCGGTGCTGTGATTTTGACAGATGCTGGTCGGCGAACCTTTTTTCAAAAGTGGCAAGAAAAGAAACAGGAGCAAATTCAGCATCCATTTTTAGGTGAGAAAATCAATTGGGGATTAGTTCCTTATGCTCAGGCATTGTTGCTCAGTCGGTTTTTAAGAGATGATTTAGATGGCTATCCGCCATTTTTATGGAAGTAGGTGAGAGGTATGTTAGTATTGATCACTTATGATGTAGCAACAAGTTCCAAAAATGGCACTCGTCGTTTGAGGAAAGTAGCAAAGAAATGTCAAGATTACGGGCAACGTGTCCAGAATTCTGTCTTTGAATGTGTTGTCGATGCGACAGAGTTGACGAAGTTGAAGAAAGAACTAGTTGATTTGATTGATGAAGAATTAGATAGTTTACGTATTTATCGATTAGGAAATAATTATCAAAATAAAGTGGAGCACATAGGAGCAAAGGAAAGCTTTGATGTAGAAGCTCCATTGATATTTTAAGTAGAAAAATTAAGTGCGAACCCTAAGTGCACATGAAATCGCTGGGAGACCCGCACCATAAATTAGCTGTTTTTTATCAATAAAAAGCTGTTTTTCTCATGTGAATTTAATTTTACAAATGATTTTTTGTTGGAATACAAAAATATGTCATGTATTTTTGTCATTTTCACAGTCTAGCTCTGTTTAGAGCTAGTGGATTGAAATTTTGGTCAAAATTGCTTCTGTACCAATGTTTAAAGTCTAGCTCTGTTTAGAGCTAGTGGATTGAAATAGTAATAGCTTCTAGTTCAGCATCGCGAACCTCACCGTCTAGCTCTGTTTAGAGCTAGTGGATTGAAATCATTAATAGCATCTAAGGTGCCTGACACAGAAGTGTCTAGCTCTGTTTAGAGCTAGTGGATTGAAATGCTTCTTAGAGATTGTAAAGCCTATATCGATGCTGTCTAGCTCTGTTTAGAGCTAGTGGATTGAAATAATAAATCCACCTCGCTTTCGAAATAATTATACCAGTCTAGCTCTGTTTAGAGCTAGTGGATTGAAATACATTATCAAATCATCTACTCTATATTTAAAAAAGTCTAGCTCTGTTTAGAGCTAGTGGATTGAAATCCTGCGCATTTTAACAGCATGTTAAGTATCTCGTGGTCTAGCTCTGTTTAGAGCTAGTGGATTGAAATTGGATTATCGCTGACTCTAGATCAATACCATAATGTCTAGCTCTGTTTAGAGCTAGTGGATTGAAATGATCCCCAACCTCGAACTCGTCCAACTTACGTCCTTGTCTAGCTCTGTTTAGAGCCAGACATTTGAAATGCTAACTTCTTAAACTCAAAAGATGACCAAACGATGCCTAACCATGTATAGATGTTGTGAGCGTAGCGTGGCTCACCCAGTATAACCTCCATCTAAATAAAACAACTAAAAGAAGACAACCAAGCACGTTAGCTTGGTTGTCTTCTTTTTTGTTTATTAAAAAAGCTTCAACAAAAGTAGAACTAGAAGTTATATTTTTAAAAGGTATAATAGAGTGACACGGTGTCATTAATGTTCGTGTGTCAATCTAGTCATTTTACTCACTTATCTAAACTACACATAATCCTTAAACAAAAAAAGACCTAAAAAGTAAGTCCCCGTGATATCTATAGATAACTCAAATAATATACAAACCTACACATCAGAACGAATAAATAAAAAAAGGATCTGAAAAGGTTTTTTTTAGAAGAAAATTATTTTATTTATGTTATTTAAAATAATTTTTTCTTGTTATATTAACAAACAAGAAAATCATTGAAATAATGTTTTTTCCAAGCTCTTAAGCTGATAATATAATGTTTTGTTCAGTTTGTCAACACTGTTTTATGTATTTTTTTGTATTTTAATCATTGTGTTCACTTTTATATCTCATTATTTATTGACAGTTATACAATAATTTTTATTCGCCGTCAAATCGCCGTCAAAATAAACTGAAGGGGGAAATGATTTATGGTAAGAAAAGGTGAAAATATTTATAAACGAAAAGATGGTCGTTGGGAAGGAAGATACATAAAAGGAAGAAAAAGTGATGGAAGTGCCATATACGGCTATGTCTATAATAAAACATATCTGGATTTAAAAGAAAGACTCTCAACAATGAAGTCACTGTATTCTTATAATTATACCTTTAAAACAATTGCCTATCAAGGCACACTTAATGATTGGGCAATGTGTTGGTTAACTGAGATACAAGGACAGCTGAAGCCCAGCACGTATGCTAGTTACACAAATAAAATGACAAAACACATTCTGCCCTTTTTGGGTGCCCTTCCTTTACAAATGATCACAACGGTCAATTTAAATGACTGGATCAAAAAAATTGAGGAGCACCTGTCTCCTAATTCTGTTCGAATTGTCTATCAAGTATTGATGTCGTGCTGTACAGCTGCAGTAAAAAGGGAACTGATTCTAGAAAATCCTTGCAAATATGTCATTTTACCTAAAAAAACGCCGAATAATATAAAGGCAATTACATCAGAGGAGCAAACGAAACTAAAAGAAAAAGCTGCCGCACATCCTAAGGGGCTTGCGATTATATTAGCCTTAGAAACGGGCATGAGAATCGGAGAAATCGCTGGATTAAAGTGGGAGGACATTGATTTTTCGGCCAACATACTTACAGTCCAACGTACGATTCAAAGAATACAAATGATGAATGGTGTAAACAAAAAAACCAAAATTGTTGAAGGAACACCTAAAAGTAGTACTTCTAAACGAACGATTCCACTTTCTGAGAATCTCAGTCAACTTTTGAGTGAACAAAAACAAAAAAGTAATGGTGATTTCGTGTTAGGAGGCAATAAACCAGCTGAACCTCGTTTGATTTCAATATGGCTAAAAAAAATATGTCAAAGTTTCCATTTTACAAGCATTCGTTTTCATCAACTTAGACACAGTTTTGCTACGCGTTGCCTAGAAAAAGGAGTGAATATAGCAACAATCAGTGCTTTGTTGGGGCATCATTCTACTAAAATGACGCTAGATGTTTATGTGAATTCTTTTATGTCCGAAAAAAGAAAAGCCATCAATTTAATCAGTTAGTCTCTCTACTTTTCAAAAATTATCATGTTTGGAAAGTAGAGAGTCTTTTTTTATTTTTCATTTAATGCACCTTTTTTGAAATAAAGATTTAATTGACTCTATTTTACCTAAAGAGTTCTGGTCTTTTTGATTCTGACTAAAACTTACGCCGTCAACTTTTCCGTCACTCGTTCTTTAAACTATTGGTATTTATGGGTTTGTAGTGATAGTTCCTGTTTGTTAATAAAACAAGAAAATAAAATAGTAGAAAAAGTTGAAGAGGAGGGAGCTATATGGACAATACAATTGGCATATTACATATCAGGGATGACTCTGAACAGAACGATAACATAGGTTTATTAATCAAAAAGGTCCTCAATGAACAAAGCTATTCACTAATTGATATTACAGAAAAAACACAAATAAATTTACTTGATGGCCTAGTCATTAATTTGGAGAAATCGTCAGACTACATTAAGGCACTGCAATGGTTGATTGATTTACAAGAGGATCATCCTTTGTTTATTTGGATTCTAAATGGAGAAATTGATTCAGAACTGACAAAATTATATCCCCACCTGAGTAAAAATTCAGTCATAGAAATTATTCCATCAGATCAAGGATTTGAGATGCTTGGGATCGTAGTAAAAAATGCAATCAACTATAAAAACCAGTTATTAAATAGTAGGAGAATAAAAAAAACATCTGATGATCATTCCCTAGATGCATCAAAGTTAAGTCTGGTAGTTCATGACAAAATAATAGCATTAACCCGAAAAGAATTCAAAATTATTGAGCTGTTATATGAAAATTTGGGTAACGTTGTTACTTATGATGAAATCAATGAAGTAATCTATGGTGCTACAAGGGGAGAAAAGCTAGAAAAATACAGAATAGCAAACTTTATTTTTCACATCAGAAATAAACTAAAAGAACAATCCTATTTTGAAATTGAAATTATTCGAACAAAAGGCTATCTTCTTACTTATTCAAAAAACGAACGATTTTCTTTCGAAAACATAAGTGAAAAAGCCTTACAATGAGCTGTTTTTTAGTAAGAAACGATTAGAATAAACGACACGACTTGAATTTATTTTAGTACCAGTCATCTTGACTCAAGTACAAGTAAATAAAATTTAAGGAGTCGAAGCAATTATGTAAAGAAATGGATGGCTAAATGTGTGAAAGATAAAAAGAATTATTATCAAAAATATCGAAGTTACTATCTCTGTGAAATTGTACTTTTAATTGGATGGATCACTAATTTTGTGTTCTTTTCAAGGTTTTATGAAGAGGCTGTATTTTATGTCGATAAAAATGCTAAGTTCATTATTCAGCTATTGTTTATGGTGAATTACTACTTGGATGATCTACTAAAGTATTTATTTGTTGTCTTTTTACTGATGACGTTAAATCTTTTCCTTATCTTGATGTTTTATATCAAAAATAAGCAAGAAGTAAACAAACAAAAAGAAATGAACTATTCAATGATCGTATTTCTAGTGCTTTTGATCATTAATGTTATCACATTAATGACGACGATTATCTGGCCGTTGTTCTTGTTACTGTTTATTGTGTCTATGACGATTGTGTATATCATATACGTCATTACAAATTATTTATACGAAGAACAAGATGAATTATATGAAGAAAATGAAACAGTTAAATTAGAAGGACCTTTTCAAACGAAAGAAGCAGCTGAAAAATATTCCAAAGAATTTTTGGCTCATTGGACAGACAGCTTTACTAAGAAAGGCTATAGCTTAGTGGAATTTATAAAAAGTGATGCAAACAATGAATGGCATGTAGAGATTATCGTTCAATCGATTAAATAAGAACAAATATTAGTAGTTAGGAGAACCCTTTTTCATGAGAAAGATTAATGCGATATATATAGCACTTGTTTGTACCTTTTCATTATTTTTTTTTGCAGATCAAGTAATAGCTGCAGATGATGATGATAATTTAGGGTATACAGTAACTCTGGTGCAGTCGAATACACAAATAGATCCTAATAAAAGTTATTTTTATGTAAAAACGACACCAGGAGAAGCCCAAACGTTAGAAGTAAGAATCAAAAGTACGAAAAAAGAAAATGTGAAGATCAAGATCTATGGAACCAATGCAATCACAGGAGATGGAGGAACGATCGAATATAGCGATGACAAAACGTATTATGATTCGACCTTAAAAGAGCCGGTAACATCGATGCTCAAAATCCCAACGCCAGAAATTACAGTTGGTAATTATGAAGAGAAAACGGTGAAAATCCAACTGACACCGTCAAAAGAAAAGTATGATGGCGTGAAAATGGGTGCGATTGTCTTCGCTTTAGATCAAGGAGAAAAAGCAAAAAGTGGGGTCTCAACAGAATTTTCATATCGAGTAGGCTTAATCACTTCACAATCTGGAGATGAATTCAATAATGCTCAAACGTTAAATTTAAACTCTGTAAAAGCCTCAATCAAACGTGGGAAAAAAATGGTATTAGCCAATTTGCAGAATCCTGAACCTAAAGTCTTAGAAAATTTAAGCATCGTCGGCACTATGACGAAAAAAGGCACCGATGAAGTTGTTAAAAGAAAATCTGTAGAAAACTACAGTATGGCACCAAATAGTTCATTTGATTTTGAAATGGATTGGGGCATTGCTAATTTGCCGTCTGGTACATATACGTTGAAATTGGATGCATCAAATGATTATCAAGAGTGGCAGCTTAGCAAAGAATTCACGATCACGAACCAACAAGCTAAAAAAATGAATGAAGAAAGTGCTTTTAAAATCATTACCCCAACTTGGATTAAGGGAACGGCCATTTTCTTACTGGTAGTTACCGTTTTGATCATGGTAACGGTTCTTTTAAGACGAAAAAAATGGGAAAAACAATGGAAAAAAGTCAGAATTGCAAAACGGAAAAAACAGGGGAATCAAAAGAAAAAACGAAAAAAAATCAATAGAAAAGATGGTGAATAAGGATGAAAAAAATTTACTTTATTTGGCCGTTGTTTCTTGTAGTGTGTGTGCTTGTTTTTTTGTTTAGCCAAGCGCCTCAAGCGTTAGCGGAGCAAGAGAAAACAGAAACAGGTATATCATTCAATCAGTCTGTTGAACCAGATAAACCGAAACCGCCTATTTATGAGACAAAACCACCCGTCTATCCAGCAACGGATGGTGCACTACCGCATTTAGGACAAATGATGACGTCGTTCATTCTATTATTGTTAGGCGTCGCTTGTTTGATTGTCTTTTTAGGTGTTATCAGCTTACGTAAGGTATACAGCATACACGTATAGGAGGGTAAAATGAAAGATTATTTGTGGATTTATATATTAGGAGGAATCGCCTCTGCATCGTTACTGTTTTTTCTAGTGACACTTTCAAGAGACGTATTTTTAGTCAGAAAGCTACGAAAAAAAAAGTTGGATTTAGCGTTTAACTTTAGTCTATTAGCGGTGTCTATCACAAGTCTAGGGTTAATTATTTATTTGTTTGTTTTGCTAAAAGACCAAATCAAACTGATTGGCTAGACTGCTGAAACAACGTATTATTCTGTGAACAATTTATAACAGTAACTGTCGCCAATCTTATTTACGTTAAATAAGAAGGGTGATTAAATTTTGAAAAAAATACTATTTACAACATTACTTGCTTCATCAGCGTTGCTGATTTTTGCAAAACCTGCGAATGCAGAAGAAGTCGGAAATGAGCAAACAGACTTGGGGATTCGTTTTGACACTGATGGACCAGTAAAACCTGGACCAGGACCTTTCAAAGATAACTTAGCATTGGTATGGACACCATCTAAATTTGATTTTGGTCGTCAAGCAGCAACAGCGAATATTGCTACATACAGCAATACTGTAGCCGGAGATCAATATATTGTCGTGAATGATGACAGACAAGGTACTGAAACAGGCGGCGAAGGCACAAGAGCCGTAACAACTTCTGCTTGGAAAGTGACAGCTTCATTGTCTAAATTAGTTTCTAAAGACAGCTCAGCTACAGAATTGCCATCAAAACTAACATTTACTTTAGGTGATGCACAATCTTACGATATTGGTGAAGTTGATCCAGATACAAATGACTTTTTACCAAATCCAATCGAAGGAAACTTAGGAACACTTGCTGATCCTAACAATATCACTGTTAGCAAAAGTGTAACATTAGAAGCTGGCAATACGACTGCAACAAATATCATTGCAAAAACGCAAGCAGATGCTGTCAAAGGCGGTTTTGCTACAAAATTATCAGATACTAAACTAACAGTTACTACAGGAACAGGAGCTGCCGGTAAAGCATTTAAAGGTAGCGTGAACTGGAGTCTTGACAATACTTACTAAGAAATAGCTTAGTAGTGTGTTGATATAAATAAGTAAGTAGATTGGTTGACAGTTATTGTTATAAATTGTTCACAGAATTGTCTGTATGACGAAGAACCGAGGATTTATTTTTTTGAAGAAAGGAGGGATCAGTCGTTGAAAAAACATCGTATATATCTAATAGTATTCTTCTGTTTGGCACTGTTCGTTGATCCCGTTAAAAGCATTGCCAAACAAGATTCATCGAATTTGATTGGCGGATTATCTTATGAAATTTTATACCCAGAGAATCAGAAGAATAAGGACTTAGGTTACTTTGATCTGACGATGAAGAAAGGACAAGAACAAAAAGTTTCCCTCAAACTCTATAATTCATTAGCAAAAGACCTAACGGTTGAAATTCACTTAAACACAGCAAAAACCAATAGTATTGGGAAAGTTGAATATGGACCGAATGATCTGCCAAAAGACACCTCTTTGACAACTGATTTTACAACTATCGTTAAAGGACCAACTAAAGTAGTGATCCCTTCTGGTGGAAGTAAGCAAGTTGATTTGATGATCACACTCCCTAAGGAAATGAAAGACGGGATGATCGCTGGTGGCATCCAATTGAAACCTGTGGTAGATCATAAAGCAAGTGATCAAGGAAAAAAAGATATCGTTGTAAATGAGTTTGCATTTTTAGTGGGGATGTTATTACATGTTGGTGATACGAATAACATAAAACCAGAGCTGAAATTAAATAAAACATACATAGCATTCAAGGATAAAAAAAGTCATTTGTTTGTAAATATTTCTAATCGTCAGTCGGTATATGTCGAAGGGATGACGATTGCTGTTCAAGTAAGAAAAGCCAACAAGCAAAAGGTATTAATTGAATACCAAAAAAAAGAAATGCGAATGGCTCCGAATTCGATGATCGATTTTCCTATTGATTTAACCGATAAAGGATTGAGCGCAGGGATCTATTCCGCTCAGATCGAGGTTTCTTCAAAAAATGGTGGTAATTGGTCATGGACGGAAGATTTTACGATTAATACGTTAGAGGCGAATAGCCTTAATATGCAACTCAAAGAAAATAAACCAGAGACAAAACAAACTTTTTTGGTCATTTTTCTACTTTTATGTGTAGGTGCACTTGTATTCATTTTAAGTTATAAAGTGATAAAACGTAAAAAAACAGAAAATGAAAAGAGACGTTAAGCAACTCTTTTTCGCGACTTTATTCGTGAAAAAGAACAGTACTAAAAGAAATCAAAGTGAACGGACTCAAACACTCTTCTTGTGCATCACCTCTAATCAGCAAGCAAAATCGCTCAATCAATGATTTGGTTTGAGCTGAACTAAATAGGTGATAGTGATACAAAGGAGGTGTTGCGATAAGAGAGTAATTAGATAGGCGATCAAAAATAAATAAGAAAGGAGAAAAAATGGATAACAAAAAAAAGAATCCTTATAAAGCTAAACTACTATGGATGCTCAGTGGGCTTACGATAGTTGGCATTTTTTGTGTCACTGCTTTATTCACAATAACCAACCCGATATTAGCAAAGCCTGAAATAAGTATGAAAAAAGTAACTAAACAGACGACTGTTAAAGAGTCTGTTACAAGTGTTGCTAAATCAGCAACAGTAAAAGCACAGAAAAATTATATAGCTAAGGCGCTAGATCCAATAGAAAATGAAGCGGGATTGAAGGCGACTCCTAAAGTCTTGACGCTGAAACAAAATGAAGCTTTCCCCGATCTCAATACCGAAGCAGGTCTGGCAAAACTCTTTTCAGAAAGGGTTATTCCATATCCAGAATACGGTGCTGTATATGAATATGTTAACGCCGATGGAACGCCAGCTACCCCTAGTAGTGAACAGGCGGGATTTCAAACAATTTATATAGAAATTACCGAAAATTACGAGCTGACCAGTATTCGTGTTCCCATACCAGTAACGGTTACTGACTTAGGAACGTCCTTCTTATTGGACAATCAAATTGCTCTTCAAACAGATAATGTGAATGGCAAAATTATTCTTTATCCAAATGAAATTGCGAATAAAACGGAAGAACAACTACAGCAATTGGTTAAAACCAAATCGAATGTCCGCTCTTGGCAAGTGGAGGACGGTACGTCGGTTCCAGTGGATGTAATCAAAACAACGATTGTAACAACCTCTGTAGGGACTTACAAAGCTGAGTTTGAAATTACAGTAGGAACAGGTGAAGAAGAACAAAAAGCGTCTATTCAAAAAGATGTTGTTATTTTCGGAGCTGATCCACAGTCTTTTGTGTCTGTTGCTCAAAATGCAACACTTGCTTTAGGGACAAGTCCAACCAATTTATTTACGAAGTTTCAAACGGTGAATAATGCAACAGCATCAAATGCTGTTTACCAATTTGTAAACGAAAACGGTGAAGCCTTGGAAAAATTTGATACATCCGCAGTTGGATTTCATTGGGCATACGTAAAAATGACAGAAAAAATGAATGAAAATGTAACAACGATCATTAAAGTGCCGATCAATGTGACTAGCGCAGATACTACTGCTTTATTAACAAATAAAGTCATGGTGAAATCAGATGTAAAAGTGATACTTTATCCTAATGAAACGAAAGGAAAAAGCAAAGAAGAACTGATTGCGTTGATTCAATCAAGAGCGCATTTAAGTGCTTGGAATATGAGCACAGGAGCAGCCGTCCCTGTATCTTTTACAGATACAACAACACTCAACGATTCTATAGGCTCCTACACTGGTACGATCAAAGTAGAATTAGATGGCGTTTCGGCTACTACGACTAGAAATGTTACGGTATTCGGTGCTAATCCACAACCGTTTGTATCTATCGCTCAAAATGCTACATTGTCTTTAAGCACTAATCCAACAAATCTATTTACGAAATTCCAAACAGTAAATAGTACGACAGCAACGAACGCAATTTATCAATTTGTTGGTGAAAATGGTGAAGCGATCGACAAGTTCGATACGTCAACAGTCGGATTTCACTGGGCATACGTAAAAATGACAGAGAAAGCTGATGCAACTGTATCAACGATTATCAAAGTACCGATCAATGTGACAAGCGCAGATACTACCGCTTTATTAACAAATAAAGTGATGGTAAAAGCCGATGCGAAGGTTCTTTTTTACCCAAATGAAACAAAAGGGAAAAGTAAAGAAGAGCTAATTGCGCTCATTCAGTCAAGAGCGCATTCAAGTGCTTGGAATATGAGTACAGGAGCAGCAGTTCCAGTCTCATTTACGGATACGACGGCAGTCAATAATTCTATAGGCTCATATACTGGGACAATCAAAGTAGAATTAGATGGGGCATCTGCTACGACCACACGTAATGTCACGGTTTTCGGCGCCGATGTTAAATCGCCTTATTATTTTAAGGTGGGCCAAAACAAAGACATGGCAATGGGCACGAATGCAGCGAATATTTTTTCAAAATATCAGTCCTTAAATGATGCGACCGCCGCCAGTTCCACGTATGAATGGGTCAAAAACCCAGCCGGTGATCCTACTGAACCTGTCAATAAATTTGATACGAGCAAAACAGGATTTCACTGGGGTTATATAAAAATGACGGATAAAAAAGATACAAGTATATCGACAATTATTCCTGTGCCGATTACAGTAATGTTAGATAATCAAACCGTTATTGTAGATGAAAAAGCTGGGATGAGTTTCAATTATCTACCATTTTTAAATGCAAGTGAGATCAAAGGAAAAACTGTTCCACAAATCATTCAAGTGCTTACTAAAAAATTAGCACCAAAAGCTTGGGAGCTGACGACAGGACAAGATCTGGATGCACGAATCACTAAATCTATGATTGTGAACTCTAGTAGAGGCTCCAAAGAGGTAACGATCACAATAACATTGGGTGAACAGTTATTGACCTATAAATTTAATGTGGTGGTACTTCCTGATCAGATATTCGGAGATAGTTCAATAGAGGGATGGAGAAATATTTCTTTAAATTCTAATGACGGAGTTATTACGAATCCTCTAAATAATTCTAAAATGGGCTTTCCAGAAAGAGGTATCTCTGTTAGTTCGTTTAAAAACGAATTAGGTTTTATAATCAAAGATAGTGCTGGGAGAGGCTATGTTTATAGTGCTGGTGAAAGTAAAGTAACCGACATCCCGGGTGTGAATAAGAGTGTTTTATATGGAACTACTTGGGATAGAAACTATGGAATTGGTCGTGACGGGATTGTTCCAAAAATCACCTCTAAATACTTTTTACGAAAAGGGAACGCATTAAAGCAGATTCTAATAGATGAACCCAATCAGATTCTTTATGTATATGACCTGTCTTTGAATCGGAATTTAAATTTTACTGTCCAGTTAGATATGTATAATCTTTCTAATACAACAAAGAATTTTTCCATGTTAGAAAGTGTGGACACGGATTACTATACAGATGCTGTCCCCATCTATGCATTAGGGAATAATAGTGGCTTTTATATTCAGCCTTCATCAGGTAAGAGATTCACGATTCGACTAAAAGATTCTAGAGGGAATTGGTTGTCTGATTATACCAAATATATAGCGGGTGCTTACGGTAGCATCGGTGTTTCAGGTGCATTTAATTATTTTGGAAACGACTATATGGGAACTGGTTCTGAAAGTAAAAACTATAATGAAGGACAAGTTATTGCATCAGGTGTCGATTCGGCATATCAATTAGGTGCGCCGTGGAAAGATATTGCACCAGATGAAGCCTTAAACACAGGTTACGAGATATTTGCTGGTGATGAGCTTCCTTATATGCAAATAAAAGCTGATCCAGAAGTTTTCAATATCTATCCAGATTATGTAGATGATTTCGATACTAGTTATAAGCTAAGTAAAATACCCACAGCTACAGACCACGGAACAGTTTATGTAACCTATCCTACTGGCGAGGAAATCACGATGCCTTTTACTTCAAATAGTCAAAAAGAATTTAATAGCCCATTGACTATACCAAGAACAGGATTACCTGAACAGCTAAATGGAGAACCAGGTACAATTAAAAGCTATGATACTTCTTTACTAGCAATAAATGAGTCAGAAGGCCCCTATAATGGATTACCTTCGCAAGATTATGCAGTAAAAATCAAAGTTTATAATCTTGGTGCTAAACCGATTCCACAAATCATCAAAAAAGGAACAACGTTTAATAAAAAAGCTTCTGAAGTAATTCAAGATGCGGTTATCTTACCAGGACATACTGCTTCATACCAATATGAAGGAGACATGCCAGATACGTCGGTCACTGGTTTAACCAGTGTAATGGTGCGAATGACGGATGCAAATCAACCAGATAAAACGACGTTGATCAAGGTTCCGATTCAAGTGATCGATGAGACACCACCATCTAGAGGTCTTTATATTGCAGCGAATGATTTTAACAGCAGACCAGAACCATTTCAAAATCTGACTGAAAGTGAAATCAATAAATTGATTCTAAAAAAATCAGAAGCCGTTGCTTGGGATGTTGCAACAGGTTCAAGTAAAGATATCATGCTGTCAGTAGAGTCAACGACACTACCTTTGAATCCTGAACAAGGGAGCTATAAAGCAACATTAAAAGCGACCAGAGGAACAGAGACGGTCAAGAAAACGATCACGATCGACATTCAAAGCAATCAAAAAGTGAACGTGGAGTTTGTTGATGAAACAGGAGCTGCATTACATGATAAAATCACTTTCGATAAAGTAATCGGAACAACGATTGATTTGACGGAAGAAAAAGAAGTCCAGAAAGTACTTGAGTCCATTCAGGCTGAAAACTATCAATTAGTGAAAAAGCCAGACAATGAAACCAAGATTCCTGTTATAAGTGAAGAAAGTACCGTTCAATATCAATTTAAAGGGATGCTGTTTGTACAATCTTCACCAACGTTCTTGAATTTTGGGCGAAAGACTTTAGGGATTCCGTTTATCAAAGTAGAAAAAGCAAAATACGACAAACCATTGATCGTTTGGGATAATCGCAAAAATGGTGGTGCGTGGGATTTAACAGCAACGTTGAAGAAACCATTAACCAGCCAAGAAGACCCAAGTAAAAG
The DNA here is from genome assembly GCF_017316105.1 of Candidatus Enterococcus ikei. Taxonomy (NCBI): domain Bacteria; kingdom Bacillati; phylum Bacillota; class Bacilli; order Lactobacillales; family Enterococcaceae; genus Enterococcus; species Candidatus Enterococcus ikei. The sequence goes on along the minus strand of NZ_JAFLWD010000011.1, from coordinate 25,844 downwards.
CTTACCTTCTGCTATTCGTTATAAGGTAAGTGACACAGAGACAGTAATTTTATCGGAAAATGTCACACAACCAATAGCGAAGAGAACACATGAAACCAAAGGGCAATATAACGTAAGTAATGAGTGGGATAAGAATCAATCCGGCTTATTGTTAGAAGTCCCTTCTGGAGAAGTATTACAAGCAGGTGGCTATCGAGCGACGATTTTATGGCAAGTGGAACAAACACCTTAATAGATAAACAAAAAATGTTTCGCCCAAAAGAATTTATGATGGGCGGAACTTTTTTGCTAAGCTCGTTGACTTGTTCGGATATAATTTCTAAAAAATAACAAATAATAATCCATATTACTCGTTTTATTCAAAAAAATTCTATACAATGTAAATAGAAAACAAGTAAAGCGTTAATGGAGGGACTATCAATGAATAACGTTATGGAACAATTAAGAAAGTATGCATTGTTGCGAGGAATTGTTTATATGATTTTTGGCTTGTTGATTGTGATTAACCCAAGAAGTGTATTCCAATTAGCTGTCTATTTTATATCTGCTTATATTGCAATTATGGGTGTATTAAATCTTTATGATGGTTTTAAAGTCAAAAAAGCCACAGGCACATACGGAATGAGTTTTCTAGGTGGGATCGTTTTATTAGTGATCGCCGGGATCGTGCTTATGTTTGCTAAAGGAATCGTAAGTATTTTACCAATTTTCCTAGGCTTAGTGATCGTGATCGTTGGGGTCACTCGTGCGATTCAATCAGTGAATTTACGAACATATGTCAATGTTAGCTGGCTACCGATGCTGATTTATAGCGTAATATTGATTATTGCTGGATTAGTTTTGACGTTTAATCCGTTTAGCAGTTTGTTGGTACTATTCCAACTATTTGGTGGTATTCTGATTTTTATGGGAATTGGCGAAATTGTTTCGTATTTCCAATTACGTAAAATCAATTAAGAGCGAGTGGATAAAATGTAAGCCGTAGATAAAATCATGTGAAATGATTTTATCTACGTTTTTTTGTTGTAAAAATAGAAAAGAGACTTGCAAAAAAAATAATGCAATGGTACTCTTAGTTTCTAATTGAGAATGATTTTCATTTTCAATTGATGTGAAGTTTTATTCTACAGCTCTATCAAGCATAAAATGATAAAAGAATAGGAGAAAAATGATGGACATTGATTCAATTGAACAAGTCATTAGAGCGCGCCGAACGATTCGAACATTATCGGATCAAGCAATCTCTATGGAAGTTATAGATGAACTATTAACAAGTTCCAGTTATGCCCCCTATCATTCGAAAGAAGAGCCGTGGGAAGTCATTATCGTCAAGACGACACAAGATCGCCAGTTATTTGTAGAAAAAATCATGGAAAGCTATGACCGATTAGATACATGGGCACGTTACGATCAGCAAAATCTAGAAACAGCTAAAAAAAGAACCCGTGATTATTTTCTAGATGTTCCTGTAACGTTGATTGTCACAGCGCCTAAGCATAAAAGTGAAAAATTGAACTTGGAAGGAATTGGTGCCGTTTCAGCGTTTATCCAAAACTTTCAATTAGCTGCTTGGTCAAAACAAATTGGTGTTACTTGGCGTACGATTCCAGTAATCTTTGACGAAATATTTAAAGAGGCTGTTGGAGTGGTAGCAGATCGACAAATTATCGGGTTACTTGATATCAGCGCAATAGATGAAAAAATGAAAATTCCGACAAGTCGCAGAAAACAGTTGGAACATTGGACAGCTCAACTGTCTGATAAATTAAAAAAAATGAGTGAAAGTAATGAGTAGTTTAGATACACAGGAGGCGTATTTTTTTGCAGGCAATCAAGGCAAGTGATGTAAGAACCAAAACTAAAAGTCAGCATGTTTTTCCGTTAATTCTTTTATTATTAGTGGTACTTATCTTCTTTTCGATCGTTTACTCTTTGATCAATGGGCAAGCGAATATTTCGATGGAGGATGTATTTCAGATTCTCTTAACTAAACTATCCGGTGGGAAACTTGGATCGCTTGATGGGATCACTAGTAATTCAGCGGTCAATATTATTTGGTTTGTTCGAACGCCGAGAGTCATTCTAGCTGTTTTTGTAGGGATGGGTTTGGCGATAACTGGTGCCGTGATGCAGGCAGTTGTTCAAAATCCTTTAGCTGATCCTTATATTTTAGGGATTTCTTCGGGGGCTTCACTTGGTGCGACCTTTGCGATTTTAGTTGGGTTTGGTACAGGGAGTATTTTTTCTCAATTTGGATTAGCTTTTGGTGCGTTTGTTGGTGCGATGGCAGCGGCGTTTGGTGTCTTGGTTTTATCTGGAATCGGTGGGCGAATGACCTCCGTTAAACTCGTTTTATCAGGTTCAGTGATTGGTGCTTTATGTAGCTCGGTTTCCAGTTTTATTGTTTATTTGGCAAACAATGCAGAGGGTATGAAGACCGTGACGTTTTGGGCGATGGGGAGCTTGGCTTCTGCTAGTTGGAATAAGCTGGCGGTTTTATCAATCACTGTTATTGTGATCACAGGCTTCTTCTTGTTTCAACATCGTATCTTGAATGTGATGCTGTTAGGCGATGAAGCGGCTGTGACGTTAGGTGTTCCTTTGAGTAAATACCGTCAATTGTATTTACTTTTGGCGGCTCTTTTAACAGGTGTGATCGTTGCCTATTCTGGCATGATCGGTTTTGTGGGATTGATTATTCCGCATATCGTTCGTGGATTGATCGGCTCAGATCATAAACGCTTGTTGCCAATCGTAGCTTTGTCGGGTTCTCTTTTTATGATTTGGGCTGATTTGCTTTCAAGAGTCATTATTCCAAGTGTTGAACTGCCGATAGGGATTATTACGTCAGTGATCGGTGCACCGTTATTTATCTATATTATTGTCAAAAAAGGCTACAATTTCGGAGGCTAACCATGGAATTAACTGTAAAAGACTTAGAAATCATGATCGGACAAGAATCGATCGTTAAAAGTATCTCTTTTCAAACACAAAAGAAACAATTTGTGGGGATCATCGGAGCCAATGGCTGTGGGAAATCAACGATGCTCAAAGGGATCTATAAAGGAATCAAACCGCAAGCTGGTCGTGTATTTTTAGATGAGTTGGACCTTTTAGCTGTTTCGGAAAAGAAAGTGGCTCAAAAGTTAGGTGTAGTAAATCAATTTAATGAACTGAATTTTGATCTAAGCGTTTTTCAAATGGTTTTATTAGGGCGAACACCTCATAAGAAGTTATTAGAATCAGATACACAAGAAGATAGTGAGATTGTGATGGATGCGTTGACTAAGACGAATTTGATTAGCTATGCTGATCGAAGTTTTTTATCATTATCTGGTGGTGAAAAACAACGAGTGATCTTAGCTCGAACGATTGCGCAACAACCTAGTTATATGATTTTGGATGAGCCAACCAATCATTTGGATATCCGCTATCAACTTGAAATATTGAGCTGTGTCAAAAATCTTGGGATCGGAGTTTTAGCGGCCCTTCATGATTTAGAGCTAGCTGCACATTATTGTGATTACATTTATGCGATGAAAGCAGGTAAAATCATTGCTGAAGGTAAACCCGCGGACTTATTTACAGCTGAGCTGATCGAAGAGATTTATGGCGTTAAATGCACGATTTATCAAAATCCAGTGACCCATCGTTTAGGATTTGCCTATTCATTGGACTAGTCATGAGATTTAAATATATATGTAGAGGAAGCGAAAAAATGAAAAAAGCACTTATTATTAGTTTATTAGGATTAACATTGTTAGCAGGTTGCGGTCAAAAAGAGCAAAAGGCTACTGAAAACAATCAAAGTGAAGGCTATCCTGTAACGGTTCAAAATTTTTCTAAAGCGGAAGGTGCAGAGAGCTGGCAAAAGAAAGAACAAACTTTTGATAAAGTACCAGAAAAAGTCTTAGCAAATACGCAACCTGCTGCAGAATTATTACTGCATCTTGGTTTAAAAGATAAAATAGTTGGTGTAGGTGCAGTGTTTGGTGAACCGGATAAAGCAGTCGAAAAAGAGTTTAATGAATTGAAACATTTATCGACGGACTATATCGGCAAAGAAATGGCGTTAAGCGTTGATCCAGATTTGGCATACGGACGCGGTGGGTTGTTTGATAACCAAGACTGGGGGATCGGCACAGTTGATACGCTTAATGAAATGGGGATCAAAACCTTCGTCTTGAACTCTTCTGTAACAGGCGGTACGTTTGACTCTGTTTATGATGATATCGATAACCTAGGCAAAGTTTTTAACGTATCGGACAAAGCGGATGCATTTAAATCAGAGTTGAAAGAACGCCAAGCAAAGGTAGATAAAAAATTAGCTAAAATAAAAGAGGATCAAACTTTTGCGTATCTTCATACAGCAGATCCCGCTGAACTATACGTTTATCCTGCTCATAACGAAACTTTTTTCAATGATATCTTCAAAATGGTGAAACTAGACAATGTCTTCAAAGATGAAAAGGGCGAAGTCAGCGTAGAAAAATTGATCGAAACGGATCCTGATGTTTTGATTGTCGCTGATTGGGGTACGATGAAAGATGGCATCTCGGGTGAAACAATGATCGAGGCAGTATTGAAAAACCAAAAGCTATCTAGTATGAAAGCAGTCAAAAATAAGAAAGTTTATGCGGTTGATTATAATTATATGTTTGGTTATGGTTATCAATCGTTAGATGGTATCGAAAAATTAGCAGAACAAATGTATCCGGAAAAATAGAAAAGAAGGTCGACACAAAGCAAAAAGAGCGATGTGTTTGACCTTCTTTTCTATTTTACTAATTTTCAACATTGGTAAAAAAACAGTAATTACTTGTTATATAAAACGCCGCTTGTTCTCAAGTTTACATCTAATCCAGTAGTAACTTTAGCGCGTCCTGGAGAATAAGCTTGATAACTTCTATATTTAGAACTTGAGTAGTGGAAAAATTCGATTACTACGCGTGTTCCAACTTTTTGTTCATCGATCGTATCAATCAAGAAACGATCACAAGCTGTGAATACAGAGTTGCTTGGATCACGTTTTCCTTTAAAAGCATGTGTCTCATTGTTCAACTTAAAGGTAAGAGTAAATGATTCTTTGTCCACATTTAATAATAAATCATTCATTTTACCCTCGTAGACTTCACCATCGATATTCATATCAAGGTTTGATAAAAATGCTGTAGTTGATGTATACGCACCAAAGCGCGGTGAATCTGCGCTCTCTGCATGTGCAGAACTAGAAAAGAATGTGCCGAAAAATACTAACATGGTACTTACAATAAATAATTTTTTGAAAAGTTTCATAAATATCCTCCTAATTTTTAGTTTACCAATGTTGAACGTTTATTATAAAAAATAACTATAGATTACTCACAATGTCAGTATTCGATCACTATGTACATAATTATTTTTATAACCAATAAGGTTGTATTGTTTCTCCAATAAAAATAGTTCATTGAATCTTGTAGAACATGAAAATTTCATCTGTATTAGCGTCATTGGGAACAGTATATATTAAACGAAGTGTAAAAAAATATGATTTTTGTAGTGAAAGATTTAACTATTATTTTTAACTGATTTAGCAATTAAAGTGAGGAAATTTATCCGTTTATTTTATTTTTTTTCAGAAATCGATTTTTAGATTAAAACATAACGAGAATTTAATGTAATCGAACAATGACAATTAGTAGGAAACATTCAAAACCTTATGAATAAAGGTTTTATTTACCTTTTTTTATGAAATAGAAATGAGAATAAAATAAGCAAAAAATGAAAACTAGTCTAGAAAAAAATAGAATTTATGCTATACTGATTTTAGTTTGGTACGTTCATTTTTTATGAGAGTAACACTGAAATTCACTGAAAAGTATCAAGCATTTGCTCCATTGTTTTACCTACTAATAATGAAGTGGACTTAAAATATTTACACAATGTTTACGTCATTATTATGGTAAATTTACACCACTAAAATACAATAGGTATAGCTAGAGCAAAGGAATAATTTCTTGCTTGAGTCATACCAAACATGCGAAGGGATGGAAAGAGTGAAAAAGAGAACGAAATTGTTAGGATTGCTGTCAGTTATTGGATTGAGTGTAGGATTACTTACAGGTTGCGGAGGTTCAGGCGATAAAAAAGCCGCCGATGATACGAAACCACTAGAATTACAATTTGTCCCAACCAACAACGATGGCTCAATGGAAGCAAAAGCGAAACCTTTCGCAAAATATTTAACTGAAAAATTAGGCCGTGATGTCAATGTTACGCTGGCAACAGATTACTCAACAATCGTTGAAGCAATGGCATCAGGTAAAGTAGATATTGGGATCATGCCGCCGTCAGCATATGTTCAAGCACGCAATCAAAAAGCGGCTACAGCGATTTTGTCTTCAGAATTAGGCGCATATAATCGTGAAACAGGGAAACCAGAAGCAGACAAATTATCTAGCACATTTAAAGGTGAAGTTTTAGTTCGTGCAGATAGCGGAATTGATTCTTTAAAAGATTTAAAAGGCAAAAAAATTGCTAGTTTAAGTCCGAATTCAGCTAGTGGTTATATTTATCCTGTTGTAGAAATGAAAGAAGTAGGCATCGATCCAACCAAAGACGTAACGTTGACAACAGTAAATGACATTCCAAGTGAAATCACCGCTGTTTTAAATGGTCAACAAGATGCTTGTTTTGTTTTTGAAGGTGCTCGTAATGTGTTTGCTTCAAAATTTGAAAAAGACGATTTATTTAAAGACTTAAAAGTTTTATATCTAACAAAAGGCGACATTCCAAATGATGCAATCGCGGTTCAACCAAAAATGGACAAAGATTTGCAAGCAAAAGTCAAAGATGTTTTCTTGGCAATGCCAAAAGATTCAGAAGGTGCACAAGCGATGGCGATGTGGGGACACAAAGGCTATGTCGAAGCTGATGATAAAAATTATGATACAGTTGAAGAATATACAGAAAAAGCAGCAGAATAAAGCTTTGCTACGTGAATGAGTGACTTAAAAGCTGAACAAAAATTGTTCAGCTTTTCTATTTTATATTATCAAAAGGAGAAATCATGATTCAGTTTGAAAATGTAACAAAAACCTATAATAATGGGGTCAAAGGACTTAAAAATATCAATTTAACAATTGAAGATGGTGAGTTTGTTTCAGTGATCGGACTAAGTGGTGCAGGAAAAAGTACCTTATTGCGTTCAATCAATCGCTTAAATGAAATCAGTGAAGGAAATATTATCATCGATGGTGCTTCGATAACCAAAGCAAACAAAAGAGATTTACGAAAAATTCGCAGAAATATCGGTATGATTTTTCAACACTTTAATTTAGTGAAAAAAAGTTCAGTTCAAAAAAATGTTATTTCAGGTAGGTTAGGCTATTATTCAACATTTAAAAGTATCTTCGGAATTTTCTCTAAAGATGATTATGCATTAGTAAATGATGCTTTAGGGCGTGTTGGTTTAGCTGATAAGCTACATTCAAGAAGTGATGAGCTAAGTGGCGGACAACAACAACGTGTGTCGATTGCAAGAACATTGGTGCAACAAGCCTCGATTATTTTAGCGGATGAACCTGTTGCTTCATTAGATCCGATTACAACACAAAAAATTATGAAAGACTTGAAAAAAATCAATAAGGAATTAAATCATACTGTGGTGATCAATCTTCACTCGGTAGATTTGGCGCGCGAATTTTCTAGTCGAATCATAGGATTACGTGATGGCGAAGTTGTTTTTGATGGAACAGCAGCAGAAGCGACAGACGAAGTGTTAACAAGTATTTATGGTGCCGATATTCTGAAACAAACTGAAGGTGTCGCGTAATGAAGCTGAAAGATACGATTCATCGTGATTTATATAAGCACTTATTTATAGTAGCTTTGGTCTTTCTATGTATATTTTCAAGTGCCCAAATAACTGGAGCACAAATGGCGGATGTTTTTAATAATTTAGATCAGATGGGTATTTTTTTACAACGTTTTCTCAGTCCTGATTGGAGTTATATTCCTAAAATCATTGAACCGATGTTGAAGACAATCCAAATGTCAGTTGTTGGCACAACGCTTGGTGTAATTTTTGCCGTGCCGTTCGCATTTCTAGCAACAACCGTTGTGACTAGAAACTTTTTTATAACAACGATCATTCGCTTTTTAATGAGTGTTGTTCGGACGATTCCGAACTTATTGTTGGCAGCCTTATTTGTAGCTATGTTTGGGATTGGAGAGTTTACAGGTGTGCTGACGATTGCTGTGTTTACATTTGGTATGGTTTCCCAGCTTGTTTATGAAGCCATCGAAACGATCGATCATGGACCAATCGAAGCAGCTGAATCTGTGGGGGCTACCAAGACCCAGATTGCATTTTGGTCGATTGCACCGCAAATTTCGCATCAGATTGCCAGCTATTCTTTATATGCATTTGAAGTCAATATCCGTGCATCGACAATTTTAGGTTATGTTGGAGCTGGCGGTATTGGCGTGATCTTGAACTCTTCATTAAGTTTAATGCGCTATGATCGTGTATCGATCATTATCTTGTCTATTTTAGTCGTGGTGATCACGATCGACTGGATCAGTGAAATTATCAGAAAGAGGTTGGTATAATGAGCACAAATCGGAAGTTAAAAAGCTATTTGCCAATTATCATTGTTTTAGCGATTATTCTGTATTCAGTTGTTGGTATCGATTATTCAGAAGCTGGGAATATGTCTTTTGATATGGTCAAATCTGTTCTTTCTGGGTTGTTTCAGCCAGATTGGGGTTATGTTTACGATGGCAGCGGGGAAGATTTACTAAGTTTGTTGCTGTTAACGATTGGCATTGCGTTTTTAGGGACTGTGATTGCGACTGTTTTGGCGTTACCATTAACCTTTATTAGTGCGCATAATCTTTGGAAATCAAATACAGTCGTTTCTAAGATCGGTAAGTTCATTTGTAATGTTTTAAGAGCTTTTCCAGAGCTTGTGTATGCCATTATTTTTGTAAAAATGGTTGGACCTGGTCCTTTCGCTGGGGTGTTAGCGATCGGTGTTCATCAAATCGGGATGCTAGGTAAATTATATACAGAGGAAATCGAGTCAATGGATGAAGCGCCAGTAGAATCGATGACAGCAGTGGGCGCTAATTTTTGGCAAACGATGTTTTATGCGCGTCTACCACAATTGATCCCAACCTTTTTATCACTAGCATTGAATCATTTTGAAATCGCAGTTCGTAGCGCAGCGACACTTGGATTGGTCGGTGCTGGGGGAATAGGTGCACCAATGATTTTTGCGATTCAATCAAGAGCGTGGGATAAAGTCGGTATCATTTTATTTGGCATTATTATTACCGTGTTCTTGATCGATGCCATTACGGGCTATTTGCGTAAAAAACTACAGTAATTCGTGAGGTAAATAATGGATAAATTAACAATCTTAAGCACATCAGACATCCATGGTTTTTTAACAGCTTCTGCTAAGGAAGAGAACGGTCTAGGCTCTCTTCCAGCAATTGCTGGAAATTATCATGAACCGATCTTGATTGATAACGGCGATTTTTTGGTAGGAAGTCCTGAAACTACTTTTTTTAATACAACTAAAGAAATCTCCCCTTTGATCGAGTTGGCAAATACAATTGGGTTTGACGTTATGGTGCCAGGCAATCATGATTTTGATTACGGAATAGCTTTTTTAAAAAGACAAGCAGCTGCCTTTAAAGGGAAATATCTTTGTGCTAATGTTTTGGATCTAGCAGATCAACCAATTTTTGAACCGTATACAATTATTGAACGAGGAAATCATAAAGTGGGTGTGATCGGTGTGATCACTAGCGCAATGCCGCAAATTACTGATTATGATCAAATCAAAGATGTAAAATTTGTTAATGTGATCGAGAGTTTAAAGCACTGGGTACCAATTGTAAGAGCACAAGTTGATGTCTTGATTGTAAGCTATCATGGAGGAATTGAACGAGACATGATCACAGGGCAGCCAACTCAATACGATACGGGAGAAGATCAGACATATCGTATTATTGATGAACTTACTGGAATCGATGGGGTGATTTGCGGACATCAGCATCGAATCAATACAGGTATTCTAAAGAAAACAGCTTTTGTGCAACCAGGATATCGCGGAAATTATGTTGGAGAGTTGTGTTTTTCTGTTCAAGATAATCAAGTAGTCGAAAAACAGGCACAATTAGTTGCGACTACAGGCTATCCAACAGTCGTTTCTTCTTTCGGTGACGAAGCTGATTATGAGAATTGGCTGGATCAAGAACTAGATGTAAGTTTCTTGTATCAATATTTATCGAGAAAAATACCTGGTACTTTTTATGCGGTGAAACTTAAAGGAAAAACGATCAGAGATTTCTTGGCAAGTTTTATGCTGCCTTATACACTGTCAACATATCATGTATCACATAACGAGTTAAGACAGTTACTGATAAGCCAAGAAATTCAAGGAATCAAAGTAGAGCAGGATCAACTAATACCTAAGCAATCTGGTTATCGAATAACAGCAAATACAGCACTTTTTCCAAGTTATCGCTTAGAAATGAATTATATTTATAATGTGTTCGACGAATATATTGCAAGCATTAGCTAAAGTTAATCAGAATAAAAAGAAGTTAGACTTGAGGTGAAATTAGATGAAACAACAATTGAAAATTTATTATACATCGGATGTTCACGGCTATTTATTTCCAACCAATTATGCTGATACACAAGAAAAAGAAATGGGTCTTTTAAAATGCATACCTAATTTTCAAAAAGATCAGAACACATTGATTATCGATGGTGGGGATATGCTTCAAGGTTCAGCATTGGCTTCATATAGCCAAGCGCATCCAGAAGAAGGGTTTCCTCAAGCGAAAGTACTGAATCAAACAGGCTATGATTTTGTTACTTTAGGCAACCATGATGTAAACTTTGGTACAAGTTATCTGTATCGCTATCTAGAAGCGCTAGATGCAGTATGTGTTTGTGAAAATATACTAGATGCTAAGGATCAAACAAAAAAATTTCCATGGACAATCAAAACCTTGGGGAATGGACTAAAGGTCGGTATTGTTGGTGTAGTGACAGACTACATCAATGTTTGGGAAAAAGAGGACAATATCAAAGATATTATAGTTTCAGATCCCTTTGAAACAGCTAAACAAGCACTTGAGGAAGTAAAACCCCAAGTTGATCTAACCATCTGCATTTATCATGGTGGATTTGAAAGAGACGTAAAATCAGGAAAACGATTATCTAAAACCAGCGAAAATGTAGGATATAAAATTTGTGAAGAACTTGAGTTTGATCTACTATTAACAGGTCATCAACATTTATTGATCGAAGGTCAACTATTGCATGGTACTTACATCGTCCAACCATCTGCTAATGCAACGACCTATTTTGAAATCGATATTGAAATAGTAGAAAATAACATTAAAATAACCTCAACAGTTGGTAAACCTAGTGTTCAACCAGAAGTAGAGTTGCTAGAACAATTACAACCCTTGGAAACCAAAGTACAAAGCTGGTTAGATCAAACAATTGGTAAGTTAAACAGTGACGCATTGGCAGGTGATAAATTAGAGATGGCGTTGCGTGGAAGTCCAGTTGTCGAACTGATTGGAGCTGTTCAACTGGCTGAGAGCCAAGCGCAGATAGCAGTTGTCTCTTTAGCTAACACATCACCAGGTTTTCATAAAGAAGTCACGATGCGTGATGTGATTGCAACATATCCATACACGAATCACCTGATTACCTTGAGAATCACTGGTAAACAATTGAAAGAAGTTATCGAAAAAAATACGAATTACTTTAGTATCGATGATCAGAATCAAGTAATTATTTCTCCTAGTTATTTATATCCTAAGGTTGAACATTATCATTTTGACTTTTTTATTGGGGTTGAATACACTGTTGATCTTTGCCAAAAGTTAGGAAATCGAGTGAATGCTTTACGCTACAAAAATCAATTGATTGAAGAGGAGGATGAATTCACGATTGCTTTAAGCGACTATCGGGCAAGTGGTGGCGGTGGTTTTCCAACCTACCTTGAATGTCCTGTAATAAATGAAGGTGCACAAGAAATAGTGGAATCCATTGTGACGTATATACAATCACAAGAGGAAATCGACCTACCTAAAATGTTGGACTACAAAATAACTCATTCATGCAAGTGATCGCCATTTGTGTCGTGATAACTAAAAGAGGATGCTGTAAAACTAAACGTTTTACAGCATCCTCTTTTTTGTCGCCTTTTGGATAAGATTATGTAGGGGAAAATAGTGAATTATTGCAACGATAACACTTGTCCAATGTAAACTGTTGAATCAGTCAAATTATTTTTTTGCATTAAATCTTGCAACGAAATTTTATTCTTCTCAGCAATCACAGAAAGGGTGTCGCCTGACTGAACAACATATGTTGTTGCTGTTGGCGTAGCCACAGGTTCTGTTGAGCGTTCGGTAACCTCTGATGAAGGGGTTGTTTGAATTGGCTGTGTAGAAGATTCAACACTTGAACTAGATTCAACCGTGCTACTTACTTGAGTAGAACTTTCTCTTAGAGGAACGTTATGCTCTGTACTGTCAGTTTCTGTTGAAGGGTCATCAACTACCTTTGCTTTGTCAAGTTGGCTGACTTGTTTTTCTATATTGTATAATTGTTCTTCTTGTTTCGAGCTTGCTTGAACATTTAAAAAGAGCAACAAGCTTAATGCAAGAGTATTTAAAAATAACAATAAAATAACAATAACAATCGTTTTCTTTGATGTTGCTGGCGGACGTTGTTGTTTCCGTCGTGAGTATTCTTCTTCCAAAATAGTTTCACTCCTTTCATAACAAATTTATGAGATGAATACTATAAACAAAGCATTATTAGTATATCACAATGTTGTAGCTGTCTCAAAGGGCAAAACGTAAAAAAAGTGTTGACTAGAATTTATGTGAGGAAAAATCAAATTATAAAAGAACACTTTTTATTTATAAATAAACGACTGTTTTTTTATTTTTTTGATAAACGGGCTTGTTTTTTTGTTTTTTTGATATAATTATCGATTGTTTGTTTTGTTTATTGATTAATTATACGGCTAATATGAAATGTTTATATGATAATCGTTTTCGTTTGATTTATTATTTAGTAGTAAAAAATTATTTTTTTAGTATAGACTAGTGCTTATTTGGTTTATTAACTATATAATGAGTAAGGATTGATAAACATGGACAATGTAGAAAATAGAGTTAAGAGAAAGAGTTTTTCTTTGTTATGTCACTTTATCAAAGTAATCTTTAGTGAAAGACTACACTAATTTAGGACGAACAAATTAGACTTAAGCTTGTTGAATAGGAGGGGAATTCATGAAGTTGTTTATCAGCGATATTGATAATAGAAAAATAGAGGTACTTGCATATTTAATCAAGGAATTAAAAGAAGTAAAAATATCAGATTTAGTCGTAGCTACTGGTTTATCAGATAAAACAGTTAGAGGAATCGTATTGTCTTTAAAAGATAACCCGTATCTTGATGAAACAAAAATGACCATTAATTATAATGAGAATGGTAATATAATTTCGATTATTGTATCTAATATTTCATTAGCAGATGCAGCGTTTTTTTATTTGGAAAAATCAGTTATTTACATTATGATCAAAGAGCTATTCTTACGAGGATACCTCGATAAGAATAAAATTTGCACAACCAATTTTATCAGTGAAGCAACGTTTACGCGATATAAAAATCAGCTGAAGAACATATTGCAAACATTTCATTTTACGCTGTCTAAAGAAAATGTTTTGATTGGAGACGAATATCGGATTCGTAATTTCTATTTCTTATTTTTTTCATTTGCCCATTCAAAATGGTTTTTTTCAGAAGAAAGCTATAGTGACATAGAGCGATCGTTATCAACTTCTTTTTTTGAGAATACAAAATTTGATACATCAAAAAAAAGTATGGTGTGTTTATTGGTGTTTATTTGTAAAATCAGAAATACTCAAGGCTTTTATGTAGATCAAAAAACACCGATTCAATTCAAAAAAAATGGGAGTTATGAACGGGTTTATAAGGGGATTGCTAATTATATAAATACATATTGTCCTTATTTTAAAAATAAAGCAGAGGAAACGCAGTTTCTTTTTTTATTTTCCATTCGGGGGCAACTAATTGTACCAAACCCTTACTTAGAGGAAGAGATGATTATTGATATTGATCGTTTCGAAAATTTCAAGGAGACGAGAGACTATCTAGTTCAAAATATACTCTCAGAATTTTTTGATGATGATAATGAGCGCGGACAATTAGTCAACCAAGATGTAACAATGTTTTTATTATATGTGTATTTTAGCTTTATTGATTCTAGAAAATTTTTGTATGTATATGATGAAGAAAACTATTATTCTAGAACCAATTATGAAAAAGAGTTGTTGGAGAAAATCAAAGGCATTATGTCTCCTACTAAAAAAGAGATCCGGAATAATCTATTTTTTAAGGAGTGGTTTCATGGGGAAAAAGGAGATGTATTGATAAACCAACTATTCTTATTGGTGTATAGTCTTGTATCTAGAGTAGAGTTAGAAAATATTGTCACTGTTCGCGTACATGTTCAAATTTCTAAAGTATATGTAGCAGACATTTTAAAAGCAAAAATAAAGCAAGTATTTGCTGAAAATGTAGAACTTGTCAATTTTTGTGACGAATCAACTGACTTAATTGTTTCAGATAAAAATTATTCAAATCATAAAGAGCAGTCATTAAGAATTTACGTCCCAACGTTTTCAGATGCGCAATATTTCGATATTTTATGCGAAACAATACTTAAAGAAATAACCAAAAAAATCAGTCAGAATAAATCTTGGTAAAGAATCATACGTAGTTGTAAGAAATAAAATTACTATATTATCATGTATTTTAAAAATATGAAAATCATTGTTTCCTTTACATAGAGGAAATGATGATTTTTTTTTTGCAAAAAAAAAGTGTATAAATAAAAAGCAGTGAAAAAGATATAATTTTGTTAAAAATAATAGAGAAAACTATTTATATTACAAGCAATTACTGGTTTAGCAACATAGCATTTCATTTTTTACTTTTAGTATAAAATTGAAATATATTTGTATGATATTTGTATATTATACATGAAATGTTGGATGGAAAGGAGGAGAAAATGAGCAATACTGGAAATAAAAAGGGTGTTAAAACTATTTCAATCATTGTGGTAAGTATTATATGTATCTTATTCATTGGTACATTTATCTTGAAAAATGTGACACAAATCAAAGCAGAAGACAGTTCTACAGCAAGAATTATTGAAAATTCTAACTATAAGAATTGGGAATCAGGCGATTTATCTACAGCAAAAAGCGAAGTCAAAAGTTTTTTAGACAAACAAAAAGGAACAGATAAAAACAGACCTTACAAAGGAAATAAGTCTTGGACAGAAGGCTCATTAGCAGCGTTAGATAAAGCTTACCAATCAAGTTTGGCTGCTGAAGCGGGTATTAGTTCAGATTTATCTAGAATGTTGCTGATAGAGACTGTGAGAAAGTTAGAAACAGTTACTGTGCTAGGTAAATTAGATTCGTCAGTTAAATCTTTGAACAACTTTCCGAATACTGATGGTCAGTATGAATTGGAATATGACTTGCCAACAGTTTTAGGGTTGCCTGCAAATAAAAAAGTAAAATATGATGTAATGTTTGTCTTGGATTGGTCGGGTTCAATGGATAGTCCAATTGCGGGGTTAGATCCTGCAATTCCTCGTTTTCACGGGAAAGAAATGATCATAAACCTGTCGAAACTAGTGCTAAATGATTTCACTGGAAGTCGAATCCGAATCTTTGGTCTAAATTCACCTACTCGAAACAATACAACAATCAATGATGATGTTAATCAAAAAGGATTTTTAGAAAAAGTCCCAGGTTGGGAACAAATGGTAGACAAATCATTTGAAAAAGATAAGACCTACAATGAAGACAATCAAGTTGGTAATCTAGAGTATGTAGTGCCAATCATGGAAAGAGAAAAGAATCCTGATGCTATTCCTGTTATTGTCTATTTGTCTGATTTTCAGCTTGCAGCTCGACCTGTTAACAATCCCACTAAAAACGTAGTTACTGACTACAAGGATATCTTAACACGATTTAACAACATACCTGTTGCTGGTGATCAAGGTCCTATTTATATTGCGGTTAGGTACGATCATTCAGGCAATTACAATCCTAAAACGGGACTTCCACGTTGGGCTGGTGGAGCAATTGAAAGCCCTGGTCAAACTGGAACTTACAATAGTTTACAAGATGATGTGGTAAAAGATCGGAAGTTCTGGAATTGGATGGCTGTGACAGAGACAAATAGAACAAGTACAGATCCACACGCTGTTCAGGCCTCAGAAGCAACCACTACATTTATGAAGCTATTTACCGACTCGTTACCAGTTAACCCGTCACGAGCATACCAAGCAGATTTAAATTTCGGAAAGTATAGTTATGTTGCATCGTCGTTAACATCAAAGAATAATCCTGTTCTAACATCACCCACGAAAAAATCACTAACGATTGCAAACAAGAATGATGGTGATACAGATGTTGCAGATTCAGGTGTCTTTAAAGCTGTTTTTGATGATACAACTTCTTCTGTAATGGGAACAACAAGTACTTTAGGAACGAAAACGAACGGAGTAAGTTTTTCAGCGCCAGAATATCAAGAGCATAACAGCCCATTCAAAACATTACCGAACTTGTTCCATCCTTATACGGAAGCGGCTATAGAAGTTTATAAGTATAAAGGAACAGGAGCTACTACTAGTGCGACTAATTATGAATTGAACCAAACGATTGTTGGTTCCAATTATCAATTATATAGTGGTAAGGATTATGCATTAAAAGATCCTGCGTTGTCTTCTTTGAAGTATGGAGCAAGTTTGACTAAGGCTCAGGCTTTGAAAATCGTGAGTACGAGACTTGGCGTAGCAGAATACAACAAATTAGATTTTACTGGCTCAGGCGCTAGTTCTTTGACTGCGGCAACCCATAAAGTAACATTTGATGCTGCTAAAAATGTCTATAAAGTTTATGCAGAATCAAATGAATCAAATGTGGTAGTTGAATATTATGAAGATTCAACGAACATAAAGCTTAAAGAAGAGAAAACGATTCCTGGAATCATTGGGGATTCCTATACAATCGATCCGCTTACTGAAGTAGTACCAGACTTTGATTATGTGCGTTCAGAAGGTGCACCATTAACAGGAAGTATCAAAAAAGAAGTCCAAACGATCAAGTTATTCTACCGTAAAAGTGAAGTTGAATTAAAAATTTACTTTAAAGACGAAGACGGAAATGAGATCAGCCCTGTCGTTACGTTGTTGAAAAAACCTAAAGAAGTTGTTGACTTAACTGCTGAAACAGAGGTTTCAACGGTTGTGAAAGCAATCACTGATGATTTGTATGAATTACTGACACCACCAGATGATGAGAAAAACGTCGAAATACTAGTGGGCGAAAATGAAAGAACCTATATCTTTAAGGGGCAAGTAGCTATAGGAGCTACAAATGAAATGCTCTTTAAAACAGGAGTGATTCAGTCCCGCGATCAAGAATTAGAATATGCTTCTACAGGTCCATTTAAGTTAAATATTGAAGATAAGCGTGGACGAACAGCTCCGAATGAAGGATTTAAGCGAGGACAATTTACAATTAATGGCTCGTTGTCTAAACCTTTTAAACATGAAATAAGTGGTGATGTATTAAAAGATGCCCAAATCATATACAACAATGGTGAAACGGATCACGTTATATCTGATAAGAATGGAGTAGAGATTTACAGTAATAAAACAGCACGTCCACAAACGAATTATGAATTAGAATTGGCAAATCAGACAGATAAAAAAGAAGGCTTGAAACTACTTGTTCCTAAAGGTAGCGGTGCAATTAAAGGAAGCTACAAAGCTGAAATCACTTGGGAATTAGTTCAGGAACCATGAGACAAGGGGATCAAAAAATGAAAAAGAAAAAAATTTGTTTACTGTTCCTTCTGTTGATTAGTGTATTTCTTGTAAACAGTGTGACAGCAATGGCGGCTCAATCAAATGGAAAAACAGGTGGAGAAATCGGGTTTATTGATGGCAATGAAGATGGAACAAAAGAATCAGAATCGCCAATCAATCAAGAAAAACCTAAAAAACAAAGTAGTGGACTGTTACCAAAAACCGGAGAAGAATTTCTGAGATACTTAACTATTATTGGAATGATTTCCTTGGTAGTAACAGCGATTATTATCGTAATAAAGAGGCGAAACAACCAGGGTTGCTCGTAGACAACACGTCTAGTTTAACAATAATAAAAGAGAAGAAAGAGGAGTATAGAATGAAGAAAAAAATGTTAGCAAGTTTACTATTAAGCACTATGATCTTATCAGTTGGAGCACAAGTGGCTTCTGCTGAAGAATTAACAAGTAGCAAAACAACTGGGGAAGTTGGTTTTATTCATGGGGATAAACCAGGAACCGTAAAACCAGAAGAGGGTCCTAAGGATGGAGAAGAGCTTGAAGAGGATAAAGACGATAAAGGAAATATTGTCCCATTACCAAATAATGGTGGAATCTATGTTACTCATTTACCAAACTTCAACTTTGGGACAAAGAACAAAACAAGTGTCAAGACTGTAGAATACCCAGCTTATACAGAAGAACGTAAATTAAAAACTATTAAAGAAGACAACTTGGAAAAAACTGACGAAAAAACTGACCCAGCGGTTTTCTACATGCCTCATTCAGTTCAAGTAAGTGATGTTTCTGGGAATGAAAAGGCAACTTGGAGCTTATCTGTTGTACAAGATGCACCATTTGAATCTGGTGAATCTGATGGAGTTTCTAGATCAAAATTATCAAATGCACGAATTCGTATTTTTGAGAACACATTTACCAATACATTGCGTAATAGTGAAGCATTAGCAGCGGAAATTACAGGGGTTGGATTAGAGACAGAAGATGCAGTTTTTGGCAAGCACTCTGCTATTCCATTAGCTGGCACTACAGAAGGATCACTAACTGTATTGAAGAACAATAAACCTGGTTTTACTAACGCTTCAACAACTTCAGCTGTTTTCAGTAATGGTTATGATGCAAATAATTATAATCCAGAAAAAACAAAAGAAACAGTCGCTTATAATGGCGTAAAACTAAACGTTCCAGCAAGTGATCAAGCAAAAGCTAAAAAGTATACAACACAATTAACTTGGACACTAGCTGTAGAACCAGGAACATCAGAGGAAGCACCATCTGAAGAATAGAAAGTAGTTACAAACAAAAGGGGTATTTATTTTAAGAGGTTTAAAATCAAGGAGGAAAAAATGAAAAAATCAATTATATATAGTGGAATTTGTGCAGTTGTATTAACTAGCTTATTTGCAACAGCACAAATCGCATCTGCAGCACCAGAAACAAAGTCTGCAAAATCAGATGGGAAGGCAACTTTTACAGTGCCAAAAGATCTTGTGGATCCTGTCAAGCCAGGAACAGACGACGAGATTGTGATCGGTGGTGAAAAAGTAGGCGTTAAAGGTGTACAATTACTGCATGTTCCAACATTTGATTTTGGTACAAATGAATTAAAAGCAAAAGGGGATGACTTAGACGTTGTCCATGAAGCATATGCATACAGTGGCAGTACAGACACTAAGTACGCTATACCATTATTTGTCCAAGTTGGAGATTTTTCAGGAAAACGTGCAACAGATTGGAAGGTCTCAGTAACACAAGATACAACATTCAAAGAAAGTGGCAAAGAAACGGGTGGTCATGAGCTGACTAATTCACGTATTCGCATTTTCAAACAATCATTTACAAATAATTTAAATAATTCTAATGCTAGTAATATGGTAACAGGTGTGACAATTCCTGAAAGTGGACACGCTGTGATTCCTGTAGCTGGTGATAAACCAGACTCACTAGGTGTATTTGCTTCAAAAAAGGTAGATACAGATGAAGGAACAACGAATGGTTCGATTTCATCGGTTGTTTTCAAAGAGAACTATGATGAAAGCAATTATGGTCCAAATGCAACTTCAGCACCAGCTTTAGATGCACGATATGATGATGTTCAGTTAAATGTTCCAGCATCAGATAAAGCACAAGCTAAAAACTACTCGACAAAACTTACATGGTCATTAACTGTAGAGCCATAAAAAAAGAATATTAAATAAGCATATTTAAGAGGGCTGTGGTGAAACGTTAAAATGGTTTCACTACAGCCTCTAAATACGAATAAATGGTGGTGTGAAAACGAGAAGTTTTTCATTTTTACACCTACCTTTTTCATTCGTAAATCAAGCAACTGAGAGGAAAGTAACCATGCAAAACGTAACTCAGAAAATACATACTTCTTTCGTTAAGAAGAGCTTTATTTTAATTTGTTTAATAGCTACAATTTGTTTTTTTATTCCAGCAAATGTGTATGCAGAAGGCGAAGAATCTAATTTATCTGTTAAAGCAGAATTACCAGATAATCAACTGACAAAAGATGCGGGGTATTATGACTTAGAGGTAAAACCAGGACAAACACAAGAATTAACGTTGAAAGTCTATAATATGGGCGATAAAGAAACAACAGCAAAAATTGAAATTAATCCTGCTTATACAGGAGCAAGTGGTTCGTTTGTCTATGCTTTAGATGCTTCAAAACGGGATGAAAGTATGAAAATACCGTTATCAGACATTGCTAAAACCGATGAATTTATAAGTATACCTGCTAAAAGTGAAGCGGATGTTAAAATTAATCTAACGATTCCAACAGAACCTTTTGAGGGGATTATATATGGTGGTATTCGAGTAACAGATGCTGAAGGAGAAAAGGAAGGTAACTCAAAATCAGAAAAAGAAGATAGCGGCTTTAGCATAGCGAATAAGTATGCATATACAATTGCCATGAGAATACGCGAAAATGAGGAACTTCCAAAATCAGATCTAAAAGTGAAGAAAATTGTAGCTTCACAAGTAGTTGGAAGAAATGCAGTAAAAGTTAATTTACAAAATCCTACACCGACCATTATTGATAAAGTAACCTATGATGCAAAAATCATGAAAAAAGGCAGTTCTGATGTTCTTCATGAACATAAGGTCAACGATTATCGAGTAGCACCAAATACAAATTTTGACTATGCGATTTCATGGGATAATAAACCATTTGAAGCTGGTAGTTATCAATTAGAAATGACTGCAAAATCAGAAGTCACTGGCCAAACATGGAACTTTAAACAG
Source organism: Candidatus Enterococcus ikei (assembly GCF_017316105.1). Taxonomy (NCBI): domain Bacteria; kingdom Bacillati; phylum Bacillota; class Bacilli; order Lactobacillales; family Enterococcaceae; genus Enterococcus; species Candidatus Enterococcus ikei. The sequence goes on along the minus strand of NZ_JAFLWD010000011.1, from coordinate 4,627 downwards.
AACTTTACGATCAGCGCTAAAGAAGCCAAAGAATTAAACGACAAAGCGGTTGATCTAGAAAAAGATTATACGAAATATATCATTTACGGAGCAATCGGGGCCGCTATTTTATTACTGCTAATCATTATTTTATTGGTTACTTTATCAAAAAAACGTAAGAAAAAGCAACGTAGAAAAAAAGGTAAAGGTAAACGACCAGCCAATAAAAAAGGAAAGGAAGCAAGTAATGGATCAGGAAAACAATCATCAGGAGCAAAAAGAAAACCAGCTGGCAAATCATCCACACCGTCTGGAAAACGAAAAAGATAGTGGTTTTGAAGAAATAACGTTAGCTGAAGAAGCTTTGTTGGAAGATGAAATGAATATGGATGATGAGTCATTTGAAGAAGTTTTAGTTAGGCCAACGATGTTTTATGTATTGCTGGGGTTATTGGCTATGTTGCTTATCGGGGTTGGTATCGGAAGTTACCTCTCTTACCCTTTTCCATCTAAAATCAGTGGAACATGGGGCAATCCTGAACTTGGAATAAATTTATCAAGTGAAGGAAAATCATGGACGGCTAAAATAGAAAATTATCAAGGTATCGAAGGGTATACATTCCTTTATAAAGGTCAGTGGCAAGCTGCTGGTATCAATACGTATGATGGAAAACAAACAAAAGTACAAATCATTTTAGATAAAAAAAAGATTCCAGAAACGGAAATTTCTTCATTGCAAAAAGAAAATTCTCTGTATAAAAAAATTACGGATGATAAAAAAATCCTGCACATTGAATATACAGAAGCTGGAATGAAAAAGATATTTGGTAAAAAAAATATTGATGATTACTTTCATTTCACATTAGAACCAATCTCGTTTGAGAAAAGCAAACAGGTACTTTATTTAAATCATGCTTATTTTTCATCTGAACGTGTTCCGTTTAAATTTAATGAGTGAATGGATAAAGATGTTTAAAAGTGACTTGAATTTTAATTTGAGATGAACTTGTATACTTTTAAATATGGAATGTACTATTTTAATAGGTTGGATCAACATGTTCAGTGTTTGATTCAGCCTTTTTTTGATAGAATATTGTTCTAATAGTTAAATGATATTTTTTACTTTTTATCCATGACCTTGTAGCCTTATTTTCAGTACTAGATTGAGCAACCAAAAAAATGAATGCCAAAATAAGGAGGAGCTAAAATGGTTCAAAAAGTTGCACTGGTTACTGGAGGAAGTAGGGGAATAGGTTTAGCAATTGTTAAGAGGTTACTTGAAGATGGTTTTAAGGTCAGTATTGTAGGTCGTGATTTACAACACTTACAAGAAGTTTCTGAAAGTTTGGCTAACTATGCTAATAGATTACTAGTGATTTAAGTGGATGTATCAAAATGTAAGGAAGTCTTTTCAGCGGTTGAAAAGACGTTCAAAGCATTTGGTGATTTTACTGTTATCGTGAACAATGCTGGTATAGGACCGATAACACCCATTGATACGATCACACAAGAACAGTTTGATGAAGTCTTTAGAATCAACGCTGGCGGTGTTATATGGGGGATTCAGGCTGTTCATGTAAATTTTTTTGTATATCTTGATCTTGTATAAGCTAATTTAAACAGTCTATCATATGCACTATCCTTGATCCCTTGATATAATGAATCTGTATTGTGTAAAACGGATCCATTATTGATAAAGCTTGAATGAGTGGGAAATAAAGGAGGATGTTACAATGGATAAATTTGATGTAATCATTATCGGCAGTGGACCTGGCGGTATGGCAGCGGCCTACGACTTGGCTACAGAAGGAAAAAAAATCGCTGTAGTCGAAGCAGATTTATGGGGCGGAACTTGTCCTAATCGAGGATGTGACCCTAAAAAAGTTCTTTATGGAGCTGTTGAAGCAAGAGATCGTTTAGCTCAATTGAAAAATAAGGGTTTTGATGCAGTGCCCAACTTAAATTGGAGCGAACTAATGGCGTTTAAGGAAACATTTACTCAACCAGTACCTGTTGAACAAAAAGCTGGTTTAACAAGTGCAGGGATTCAGACAATCACTGGAAAAGCTAGTTTTAAAGATACGCATACAATCATAGTCGAAAACAAGGAATATCAGTCAGATCAATTTATTCTAGCTACAGGACAGCGCCCCGCTATTTTAGACATTCCTGGAAAAGAAAATTTTGCTACGAGCACTGATTTTTTAAGTATGAAAGAATTGCCTGAAAAAATCGTATTTGTTGGCGGTGGCTATATTTCTCTTGAGTTGGCCAATATTGCTAACAGCTGTGGCAGTGAAGTTCATCTGCTTCATCATAATGAACGACCGCTGAAAGGATTCGATGAAGACATGACCCGTTATCTGATCGAAAATCTCCAAAATCGCGGTATTCATTTTCACTTTAACGAATCAGCTACAGCAATTACAAAGAAAGAGGAGAAATTTGAAATAACGCTGATCAGTCAAGAAACATTATTAGTGGATCAGGTCTTTTGTGCAACCGGTCGAATTCCTAATGTTGAAGGTTTGAACTTGGAAAAAATTGGTGTCGATTATACTCATAAAGGCATCAAAGTAAATGATTATTTACAAACGTCAGTAGAAAATATCTATGCATTAGGAGATTGCTTACAAAAAAATAACCCGAAATTGACCCCTGTTGCTAGTTTTGAAGGTAGCTATCTTGCTAAAATCCTTAGTGGAACATTAGACGAAAGCATTGACTATCCTACCTTGCCAACCATTATCTTTAGCTCACCTAAACTAGCACAAGTCGGTTTGACGGATAAAGCGACACAAGAGCATGAAAACTATGAGTCAGAGGATTTAGATTTATCAAAATGGTTTACGTATAAACATCTCAACGAGCCCTTAGTCAAAGCCAAAATCATTAGGGACAAAACAACGGACCTACTTGTTGGTGCAACGATTTTAGGGAACGAAGCTGATCAATTGATTAATATGTTCACTCTGATAATCAACCAAAAATTGTCATCTGAGAAAGTAAATGAAATGATCATGCTTTATCCAACAGTTTCTAGCGATTTAAGTTATCTTTATTAAAAATAGGCTGTAAACGAATCGTTTTTGATTCGTTTATAGCTTTTTTAATTATTTATTATAGAAAAAATTATATGTTGACTTGCAGCTAGGTGTAAGCAATAATAGGATAATTGCTTTAATGGCCTAAGAAAACAGGTTGTAAATGATGATTCATAAATATAATTTATAGATCGTATAAAAATAAAGCATTAGATATTATGGAAAATTCTTTTTAAACTATAGATAGTGAAAAAGTGAACAAAGTTAATTTTAAATAGCTAGGAGAATGGCAATGGAAACAACGAAAAAAAATTATACCACTTTGATTGGCTCTTTATATACGAATTTTATTTTTCAAGGAATGGCGGCAATTATTTTATCTCAGAATCTTAATGCTTTGATGGATAGTTGGCAAGCGACTGTTCAGCAGGTGACCTTGGTGATTAGCGGAATTGGTCTAGGACGTGTGTTGATTTTGTATTTTGCTGGTTATTTTTCGGATAAATTTGGACGCAAGAAGACAGTACAGTTAGGAATCATTAGTTACTTGATCTTTTTCCTTGGAATCTTAGTCAGTCAAAATTATTTACAAGGGCTCTTCTTTGCTTTATTTGCTGGGTTTAGTAATGCCTTTTTAGATACAAGTACATATCCAACCTTGATGGAAGCTTACCCAAATGAAAAAGACAATAGTTCACTTAGTGTGTTGAACAAAGCCTTTATTTCTTTAGGGCAGTTTATTTTACCGTTGCTAACACGATTTATGTTGAACCATGGAATTTATTATGGACTTGTTTTCATTGGATGTGCGTTAGGGTTGTTTCTTAATTTGCTGTATATTTCTAAGCTAGGATTTCCAGAAAGAGCAGAGGTTGATGAGAGTACATCTAAAATAATTAAAGAAGAAGTAAGTGCCAAAAGAAAACAACCGCTGTTTAAAGTTGAAGGATTGGCATTGTTAGTGTTTAGTTTTACTTGTGTGTCTACGTTTAATATTTTTATTTTGTGGGTACCATCATTTGCAGAATCATTGAATCTGATGAATCATTCAAATAGCTTAGTTTTGGTCAGTGCATATAGTATCGGTTCTTTTGCATCGGTATTTTTAACGTCTTTGATCGTAAAAAGAGGTGTAGCACCAACTTTATTACTTGTTTGGTGCACGGTCGTTTCATTGTTATTGCTGATTGGAATGACTGTCTTTCCAAGTGTTCCAATGTTTTTAGCTGGATCGATTGGTATCGGAGTTTTTGCAGCCGGAGGAATCTGGCAGTTGGGATTAGCAGTATTGTTGGAGTTGTTTTCAAAAGGGAAAGGTCGGATCACTAGTTATTATTCGATTGCAACATCGGTTTCTGTAATGATCATTCCATATATTACAGGACAATTGGAAAAAATTAATGTTTCGCTGATTTTTTGGTTGAACATTGTATTGACAGCTATTGGCGTTGTTGCAGCAGTGATTATTCGATACCGTTATAAAAAAGTAATGAGTGAGTGGCAAGAAATCGATAAAGAAGTCGTTGAGTTAAAAGGAATCGTTGAGTGATAAAACTAAAAAAGAAAGGTCTGTCTAGAAGAAAAAGACAGACCTTTCTTTTTTA